>JAEMPM010000004.1 GCA_022759285.1 Thermocrinis sp. | reverse complement strand
CTTCCCTAAGCCTGCGAACCCCGTCGAAACCGTTCGCCCCCTTATGGATATATATAAATATATAACTCCGCAAAAATCTGACAACCTGTGCTGTCTGGCATATTTTATTTAGATTATGCGGTTGAGGTTAAAAATCAGAAGGGAGCAAGATGGCAAAGTTTGGTATCAGTCCTTTGAGGTGCCCTACGAGGAAGGAATGACGTTCCTCTCTGCCCTGCAAAAGATTAAGGAAGAGCAAGATGAGACACTGAGTTTTAGGCACTTTTGCAGGGCGGGAATATGTGGGACATGCGCTATATACATAAACCGCTTTCCGAAGCTTGCTTGCAAAGAGCAGGTGCTTCCCTATGTGCTCAGCGGAGAGGAGGTACTCATTGAACCCATCAAAAACTTTAAAGTTATCAGGGATCTGGTGGTGGATCATGAGGTGATCCCTCAAAAGATCAAAGAGTTCTCCCTCTGGGTAAAGGAAAGTCAAAAAGAAGTCCAAATAGACCCTCAACTGAGCAAAAGCATAGAAAACTCCGCAGACTGCATCTTGTGCCTTGCCTGTCAGTCCTACTGTCCTCAGGTCTTAGAAAGTGCCTACGCAGGTCCCCTCTTCTTTGCCAAGTTTTACAGGTTCTTTTTAGACCCAAGGGATAGCGAAAACAAAAAACGCCTACATCAAGCCCTGGAGGGAAGGCTGTATCATTGTCTATCCTGTAATAAGTGCAACAATGTATGTCCAAAGGAGGTAGAACCTGCCACCTTGATAAGGAAGCTAATGCTGGTAGATGTTGAGACTACTTAGCCTTTTGTTTGCCTTCTCCTTTGCCTTCTGTTGGACCAAGGAGGAGCTGAGCGCTTTTGTTGAAAGGCAGGTAAAGGAAAAATTTGGCGAGGATGTTAGGGTTAATAAGGTTATTCTTCTGAACTGGGATGGAAAGGGAGAGGGAGTGCCAAAGGTGGAGCTTGATATGGAATATGGAAAGGTGCGAGCTTTTGCCTACCTTCAGTTTGAAGGAAACAGATACACTGCAGTGATAGATGCCCTCTGGAGGGCAAAGCTCCTAAGGGCAAAGAAGGACATAAAAAAGGGAGAACTGCTCTCTGCAGAGCTCTTTGATGTGGAAGAAAGATGGCTCAAGAGTATTCCTAAGGACCTTCTCATAGACCCAAAGGAGTTAAAGGACTACAGGGCAAGCACAGACATTCCAAAGGGTTCAATACTCAGAAGGTCTGTTATGAAACCCTCGCCGGCGGTAAATAGGGGAGACATAGTAAAGGTGATTTTTCATAGTGGAAATATACAAATTGAAGGACAGGGAACCGCCTTGGACGTGGGATATGTGGGGAAGGTAGTCCGAATAAAGACCTCCGGTGGAAAACTGCTCAGAGGCAGGGTCATAGACAGGGGTGTGGTGGAGGTGTTGGATTAGCTTATAATTTTCTCTTCATGAAGGACATAAAAGAATACAATCATAAAGAGATTGAGAAAAAGCACGCCCAAAGGTGGTACTCCCAAAAGCTCTATCACATAGAAAAGCCAAAGAATAAGTTCTCGGTGGTGATTCCTCCGCCCAATGTAACGGGCTCTTTACATATGGGACACGCCCTCAACATAACCCTTCAGGATATTGTGTGCCGTTGGCAGAGGATGTTAGGAAAGGATGTGGTTTGGGTGCCGGGCTTTGACCATGCAGGCATAGCTACCCAGTATGTGGTGGATAAAAAGATCCAAGAGGAGGGTAAAAATCGCCTTGAAATGGGAAGGGAGGAGTTTTTAAAGAGGGTTTGGGAGTGGGTGCCCATCTCAAGAAACAGCATAAGGGAGCAACTTATAAAGCTTGGTGCCAGCGTAGATTGGCAAAGGGAAAGGTTCACCTTGGATGAGGGCTTTTCAAGGCTTGTTAGATACACCTTCAGAAGGCTCTACGAAGAAGGTCTTATATACAGAGGTGAGTACATAGTCAACTGGTGTCCAAAGGACCTGACCGCCCTCTCGGACCTTGAGGTGGAACACGAAGAGGAAGAAGGAAAGCTCTACTACATAAAGTATCCCTTGGAGGATGGAAGCGGCTATATAACCGTTGCCACCACAAGACCCGAGACTATGCTTGGGGACACCGCGGTAGCAGTCCATCCCGAGGATGAAAGATACAAGCACTTGGTGGGAAAGTACGCTATATTGCCTTTGGTAGGCAGAAGAATACCTATAATAGCAGACGAAAGAGTAAAGCCTGAGTTTGGAACTGGTGCGGTAAAGATCACGCCTGCTCATGACCCTTTGGACTTTGAGATAGGAAAGAGCCACAACCTTCCCATGATTCAAATAATGGACCAGTTTGCACGGATTAACGAAAATGGTGGAGAGTTCGCAGGTTTGGATAGATACACTGCAAGGCAAAAGATCGTGCAAAAGCTGGAGGAGTTGGGATTTCTCGAGAAGGTGGAAAGCCACAGGCACGCGGTGGGGAAATGCTACCGGTGTAAAACCGTCCTTGAGCCCATGGTATCCACCCAGTGGTTCTTAAAGGTCTCCGACCCAAGGATAAAGGAGCCTGCCGTAAAGGCGGTGCTTGGCTACACCCAAAGGCAAGAAAAGGAGCTAAACCTTCAAATTCTGTATGTCCAAGGCTTGGAGGCGGTTATAAAAGTTGCGGAGGGCTCAAAGACTAAGCTGGTGGTTGTTATAAAAGACGGCATAGACTTTTTGGTGGGCAAAAAAGAGGGTGAGCTGTCCTTCATATACATCCCAGAGGGAAGAGAGGAGCTCTTAAAGGTAGCAAAGGAAAAGGCAAAGGAGCACAAAAACGCCCACATGCTCCTAAAGGTAAAAGGAACGATAACCCTTATAAGAGAATACTCGGAGGAGAACCTCTCTGGCGAGTTCATGCTGATAGCAGACAAAGAGGGATTGAAGCTCTTGGATGACAATGGGCAAAGGCTCTTAGAAAAGGGAGAGGTTCAGTTGGAGCCTGTTCAGAAGTCTTTGAGGGTAAAGTGGGAGAAGGAAAAGGAAGTTTGGGAAGAGGAAAAAAGGGTAGCCTTTGTACCCGAAAACTGGAAGAAGATATACCTTCAGTGGATGGAAAACCTCAGGGACTGGTGTATCTCAAGGCAGATATGGTGGGGTCATAGAATACCCGTCTGGTACTGCAAAGACTGTGGGCATATAAACGTTTTCACCGACGATGACTTTGACAGGGTCTACGACAAGCTGATTTTCAACCTGATCGCCGACGGCAAGATCAAAGAAGAATTCACACCGGAGGAGGTAGAGGAAGTTCTAAAGTCTCCGTCCTTTGTCCATCCGGAGATGACAGTCTTGGAATTTTACAAGAAGTTTGTCTTTCATAAATACCACTCCACCGATGTATCCGCCCACTCTTTGAGGCTCTTTTTCACCCAAGACCTGAACCCTACCGCGCCGCTTGCTGACCGTAGCGTCAGGTACAAGTACAACCCTCAAACCAAGAAGTTCAGGTTTATGCTTTACTGTAAAAACTGCGGTTCTGATAAGCTTGAGTGGGAAAGAGATGTTTTGGACACTTGGTTTTCGTCTGCCCTTTGGCCCTTTGGTGTCTTTGGCTTTCCGGAAAACACCGAGGACTTAAAACTCTATCCCACAGACCTTTTGGTAACAGGCTTTGACATCATCTTCTTCTGGGTAGCTCGGATGATCATGATGGGCATGTTCTTTATGAAGGATATTCCCTTTAGGGATGTTTACATACATGCTTTGGTTAGGGATGAAAAGGGACAGAAGATGTCCAAGACCAAGGGAAATGTGATAGACCCTCTTGACATAGTAGAAAAGTACGGTGCTGACGCACTGAGGTTTACCTTGGCTATTCTGACCCAGCAGGGCAGAGACATAAAGCTCTCAGAAAAGAGGTTTGAGGGATACAAGCACTTTGCCAACAAGCTTTGGAACGCAGGCAGATTTATACTGATGAACTTGGATGAGGACCTTCTAACAAAGCTACCCTACTCTGCACCACCGAGAGCGGAGGACCTTTGGATCTTGACCCTTCTTAACGAGACCGCCCAACGGGTAAATGATGCTCTCTCTGAGTATAAGTTCTCCAACGCTTCCCAAGCCCTCTATGACTTTGTTTGGTCTGAGTTCTGCGACTGGTATATAGAAATGTGCAAGCTAAGACTCTACGCCAAGGTGGAAGAGAACGCATCACCAGAGGAAAAGGAAAGGATCGAAAGGGAAAGGATCACCGCCCAGTCCTTTTTGCTAATGACCTTTGACCGCATTCTAAAACTGCTACATCCCTTCATGCCTTACATTACGGAGGAGCTCTACCTACATCTTCCCACCGCAGTAAAGGAAAGTATCTCCTTGGAGGAGTTCCCTCAATACAATCCCCAAGAGGTCTATCCGCAGGCAAAGGAAAAGATTGAAAGGCTCAAGGAAATTATCACCTCCATAAGGGCACTGCGTAGCGACCTCAGAATAGAACCCGCCAAGAAGATCAAGCTCTACTATAGGGCTGAGGACTCCAAAGGACTTGTGGAGGAGTTTAAAGAGTACATCCTCTCTTTGGCAAAGGTGGAAGAACTGGTGGAAGTTCAAGAAAGACCACCAGCCACCATAGCGGGCTTTTCAAAGGATTTTGAGTTTTACATCCCTGTGGAATTTGGCGCAAAGGTGGAGGAGTTGATCCAATCCTACAAGAGAAAGCTCCAAGAGGTGGAAAAGACCCTTGATAATCTGTCCGCAAGGCTAAAGAGCCCCAAATTTTTGGAAAAGGCTCCACCAGAGGAGGTGGAAAAGACAAAGCAAAGTGTGGAAGAGCTAACGCAAGAGCAGGAAAGGCTACGCAAGCTTGTTAAGCTACTGGAAGAGGTAATGGCTGAACTGTAATATATTTATATTGCTATGATAGATTGGCTTTTAAAGAAGCTCATCGGCACGAAAAACGAAAGGGAAGTAAAGCGCCTAAGAAAGTTTGTAGAGAAGATCAACCAAAAGGAAAAGGAGCTAGACGAGCTTTCCAACAAGGAGCTTGTCTCCCTCTCAAGGGAACTCTTCTACAAAGTGTCCCAGAATGAAGAGCTAAAGGACCAGATCACCAAAGGTAGGATAACCGAAGAGGTGATCCTTGCCTTTGCCTTGGTGAGGGAGGCAGGAAAGAGGACACTCGGGCTAAGGTTCTTTGATGTGCAACTTTTGGGTGGGCTTGTCCTTCATGAGGGTAAGATCGCAGAGATGAAGACGGGAGAAGGAAAGACCTTGGTGGCAACATCCGCAGCTTATGCCAACGCATTAACGGACAGAGGAGTCCATGTGGTAACAGTTAACGACTACTTGGCAAGAAGGGACGCCCAGTGGATGGGTCCCATATACAAGTTTTTGGGCTTAGAAGTAGGTGTAATAAACTCCGATTACAGCTCCTACCGGGTGGAGTGGGTAGACAAAGAGCTTGCTCAAAGGGCAATAGAGGAAGACTGGAGGGTTTGGCCCAAGGGCTACTTTGAAGAACTTTTGCCCTCTGAAATGGTAAATGTGTCTGCCAAGAAAGCCTTCTTTACAAAACTGGAGTTCTGCGACAGAAGGTCCGCCTATCAAGCCCACATAACTTATGGCACCAACAACGAATTTGGCTTTGATTATTTGCGGGATAACATGGCCTTCAGCCTTGACGAAATCGTCCAAGTAAAAGGCCATCACTACGCCATAGTGGACGAGGTGGATTCCATCCTCATAGACGAAGCAAGGGTGCCTCTTATCATCTCTGGTCCCTCCCAGATGGATACCTCTATCTATTACAAGGCTGACGAAGCGGTAAGACAGCTACGGAGAGACGAAGACTACGTGGTGGACGAAAAGAACAGAACGGTACAACTTACAGAGACTGGCATAAGAAAACTTGAGGAGTTCTTGGGTATTGAAAACCTTTACGACCTTAAACATATAGACCTTTTGCATGCAATACACCAAGCCCTCAGGGCCTACGAGCTTTTCAAAAGGGATGTGCATTACATAGTTAAAGATGGAGAGGTTTTGATAGTGGATGAATTCACCGGAAGGATCCTTCCGGGTAGGAGGTGGTCCGACGGGCTCCACCAAGCTATAGAGGTAAAGGAAGGCGTTCCAGTTCAGCAGGAAAACCAGACCTTAGCAAGCATAACCTTCCAAAACTACTTTAGGCTTTATCAAAAGTTGGCGGGTATGACGGGTACCGCAGAAACGGAAGCATTGGAGTTCAAAGAGATCTACGGGCTTGATGTGGTTGTGGTCCCCACTCACAAGCCCATGCGTAGAAAGGACCTACCCGATATGGTCTTTAAGACGAAAAAGGAAAAGTGGGATGCGGTGGTTAAGCTGATAGAGGAAGAGCACAAAAAGGGAAGACCTATCCTTGTGGGCACCATTTCTATAGAAGACTCGGAGCATCTTTCCAAGCTTCTTCAGAAGAAAAAAATTCCTCACAATGTGCTAAACGCCAAATATCACGAAAAAGAGGCAGAGATCATAGCCCAAGCTGGAAGGTTGGGGGCAGTTACCATCTCCACCAACATGGCAGGAAGGGGAACGGACATACTTCTGGGCGGAAACCCCGAATACTTGGCAAAGGAGATCCTTAGGAAAAAGGGTAAAGTGCCCGAGGAGGCCACCCAAGAGGAGTGGAAGCAAGCCTTAGAGGAAGCTTACAGGATCACAGAAGAGGAAAAGAAGAAGGTTATAGAACTGGGTGGACTTTTGGTCATCGGCACAGAAAGGCACGAATCAAGAAGGATTGACAACCAGCTGAGGGGTAGGGCGGGAAGACAAGGGGACCCCGGCGAATCCCGCTTTATCCTTTCTCTCGAGGACGACCTGCTCAGGCTATTTGGTGGAGACAAGGTAAAAAAGATGATGGAGTTTCTCAAAATTCCCGAAGGGGAGCCCATAGAAAGCAGGATGGTAACAAAGGCAATCGAGAACGCACAAAAGAGGATAGAAGCCCAGAACTTTCAGATAAGGAAGCGTCTCTTGGAGTACGACAACGTGACAAACATCCAAAGGCAAGCAGTGTACGGTATGCGAAGGGACATACTGGAAGGCAAGGACTTGGAAGAATACCTAAAGGAATGGATAGAGGACCTCTTGAACCAAAAGATCGCAGAGCTTTTACCCGGAGAAGAGCCAGAGCTTTGGGACCTAAAACCTTTACAGGACTATCTGCGGGAGCTAACTGGAAAGGATATAGACATTCCCAATGTCAGGGATAAAGAAGAGCTTTTGGAAGCGCTTGTTTCGGAGGTTTTAAAGCTATTGGAGGAGAAAAAAGAGGAGTGGGGAGAAACGCTCTTTAAGGAAATTCTCAAAACCATTGCCCTCTCTAACCTGGACCACCTCTGGAGGGAACACATTCACATCCTTGAAAGACTCAGAGAGGGTATATACCTAAGGGGCTACGCCTCCAGGGACCCACTGGTAGAGTACAAAAAGGAAGCCTTTATGCTCTTTGAGAACATGCTCTTTACCCTAAAGGAAAGGGTTCTGCAGGATCTGATTAAAGTTCAGATCGCCTCCCAAGAGGAGGTGGAAGAGCAGGTAAGAAAGGAAGAGGAAGAGAGAGAAAGACTTTTAAAGTCGGCAATCTTTAGCGGTGCAGAGGGCAAGGCAGACAAGCCCAAGAGAAAAACCTTGAAGGAGAGACTAAGGGAGAAAAGGAAAGGCATCTGAGAGCACAAGGTCTTCTATATCTTGATAAAAGCCCAATATTTGGAAGACCTTCTCCTTTGGCACATTGCCTTCCCTTATGATCCTTATGGCTTTATCGCTGACAACCTTTACAATGGTAGAGGGTTTGCCCTCAAGCTTTGCCCCTTTCACATAAAGGTCTATCTTATCTCCAAAGTAATTCATAGCCTCCTTTACATCCTTTGCGTAGGGCATGCCTTCAGGGTTTGCACTGGGCGCTACCAGGGGTCCGCCGAACTCTCTCATAAGCTTTGTTATGAAAGTGCCTTGGATTGGAACCCGCAGTGCTAGGCTCTTTCTCCATCGGGTCAGGTATGTGGGTATAGTGGTTCTCTTCTGAAAGACAACCGTTAAACCAAAGCTAAGGAGCGCAAGGCCGAGCTTTGGCATGCGTATGTCGAAGTTCAGAGCATCCTCCACATTAGGGATTAACACTATAAAGGGTCTGTCGGAGGATCTTCTTAACTCGTAAAGCCTTTCCACCGCCTTTCTGTTGCTCGCATCCGCCAAAAGCCCGTAGATAGTATCGGTGGGAGCACAGACAATGCCACCTTCCCTTAGTACCTGAACTACTTTGTCTATATCTTTTGTGCTCACTACTTGCATACAAGTATTATAAACTTTAATATTTTTCCTTATGAAGTTCTACATAAAGACTTTCGGCTGTCAGATGAACTTTAACGACTCGGAGAGGATAAAGGGTATTCTAAAGAGCCTGGGCTACGAGCAGGCCCAGAGCTACGAAGAGGCAGATATTATCCTCTTGAACACCTGCACTATCCGAGAAAAGCCTGACCAAAAGGTTTATTCTCACTTGGGAGAATACAAAAAGGTAAAGGAAAAGAACCCTAAAGCAATCATAGGTGTGTGTGGATGCTTAGCCCAACGGATGGGCGCGGAGCTTGTCAATAAGGCACCAGTGATAGACCTGATGTTCTCTTCCTTTAACATCCATCAACTGCCCCAACTTATCCAGCAAGCACAGGCGGGCTACAAAGCCATAGCCATTCTGGAGGAACCTCCAGAGGATGAGGACAAGCTTTGGGAGTATCCAACCGTCAGAGATAACCAATACTGCGCTTATGTGACGGTTATGAAAGGATGCGACAAAAACTGTACTTACTGCGTGGTGCCAAAGACCCGCGGAAGACAAAGATCAAGAAGCCTACAGAGCATTCTCTCTGAAGTCAAGGCTCTGGTGGAGGATGGAGTAAAAGAGATCCATCTACTGGGGCAGAATGTGACCGCATGGGGTCAAGACATTGGCATGCACTTTGCGGACCTCCTTTACGAAGTTGCTCAAGTGGAAGGCGTCCAAAGGATAAGGTTTACCACGGGACATCCCAAAGATATGGACGAAAGGATCGCCAAGGCAATAGGAGAAATACCAACTGTTTGCCCTCATGTGCATCTTCCCTTCCAAGCTGGTTCCAATAGGATCTTAGCCCTAATGGACAGGGGCTACACAAAGGAGGAGTATTTGGAAAAAATCCAAATGCTGAGGGAGTATAAAAAGGGTATAACCTTCTCCACAGACATTATCGTGGGCTTTCCCACTGAAACAGAGGAAGACTTTGAGCACACCCTTGACCTTCTGGAAAAGGTACGTTTTGAGCAGGTCTTTTCCTTTAAGTTCTCTCCAAGACCTGGCACGCCCGCCTACTCCATGGAAGGGCAGGTACCAGACAATGTAAAAACCCAAAGGATGACAAGACTGTTGAACCTGCAAAAGAAAATACTATCCGAGATCGCTAAAGAATACGAGGGCACCATTCAGGAGGTGCTTTTGGAAAGCTACGAGGATGGAAAATTGGTGGGCAGAACTCTAACCAACAGGTGGGCTACACTTCAAGGTCCGGAAGAGCTTTTGGGCAAGACTGTTCTAGTGAAGGTTGAAAAGGCAAACCTCTACAATTTGGAATGCTCCTTGGTTTCAGTCCTTTCTTAGAATTTCCACCACGCTTAGCTTGCTTGCCCTGTAAGAGGGAGCAAGGCTCGCCATCAGAGATATAAAGAGGGCCACAAAGAAAGTAATTGCCAGATCTGTGGGCTCTATGGCGCAGGGAATGTGGTCCATCAAATACACATCCGCGGGCACCCTTATTAGCTTGTACTGATTTATCAGAAACTGCCCTACCAAAGCTAAAGTTATGCCAAAGATGGCGCCACCCAGGCCCAGTATAATACCTTGCAACAGAAACGTCAGCATAATATCCTTTCTCTTAAAGCCGTAAGTTCTCAAAACCGCTATGTCCCTTACCTTGTCCCTTACCTTTAGAAATAGCAGGCTCGTGATGTTAAAAGAGGACAGGGTGGTCATAAGCAAGAGCACAAAAAAGATGGCAACCTTTTCCAACTGCAGGGCGTTAAAGAGCTGTTGGTTTAGGTCTATCCAGGAACGCACAATGGCAGAAAAGCCAAAGATATTCTCTACTTTCTTTTTTACCTCCTGAGCCTGGTATGGATCTTTTAGGTATATTTCATAGCCCTTCATCTGCCAGTTGTCTCCAAAGAACTTTTCCGCCTCTTCTACCGGCATTGCCACCGTAAAATAGTCCTGATGCATGGCGCCAGTCTTTATAAATCCCACTACCTTGAACTGCCCCACCTTTGGCACAAAGCCCAATGGAGTTCTAACACCAAGGGGAGAGATCAAGGTTACATCCTGACCCTTTTCTATACCAAGGATGTCCGCAAGGCCTTCTCCCACAAGGATGCCATTTCCCTTTAAATCTCTTAACCCTTTAACACTAACTGCCTGCACCCTCCCCTCCTTTGAAATCACTCCACTGTATAGGACCACATACTCTATCTTTTTTATCTCGGGCAGTCTTCTGAGCTCGTCCTCTTTTACTACAAAGTCATCGTTGAGGAGGCTAACTATAATATGGGGCGTAGTAGACAAAATTTTCTCCTTGAGAGCCTTCTGAAAACCCGAGAAGGCACCCATCGTGAGAAGTACCGCGCTTACACTTAAGGATATTCCCACAAAAGCTATCAGAGATATTACAAGAGTAGAACCCCTAACGCTTAAAAGATATCTAAGAGCTAGCTTGATCAATAAGTTCATAGGGACTTTAGCTTATCCAGTATTTCCCTCTGGCGTTTCATTATGTAGCTTCTGAGTTTTTTCAGGTCTGCGGGGTTAAGCTCAATCTTAAACCCAAGCCTAAAGTATATGCCATTCTCTTTGTCCAATATGTTCTTTAGTTCTCCAACGGCAGAGATGCTCCCTTCCTCAGGTAGGTCTATTATCATAGAAAAGGTTTTATGATAAGTCTCTCCTTCGGCAGAACCTAGCATAGAGAGGAGCTTAGTAACATCTTCCTTTGATAGCATCAAACCTACACCACTCTCGCTTACATCCACTGCTTTAGCAGAAACTATGCAATTCTCTCCAGCGCAAAAGGAAACATACACAGGTTTACTTTCTGAAGGTACAACCCTTACAAACTCCCTTATAACCACGGGTGGAGGTGGGCTCACAGTATTAACATACAGAACCAGTTCGTCCCTAATGTTGCTGAATATGTCACACTCAAGATACAACTCATTCAGCTTTACATACACCTTCTCATTACTAAAGGCCCGTCTGAACTTACAGTCCGAAAAGTCAAAGCTAATTAACCTATCGGGTACCGAGACCCATCTTACCTTCCGCTTGATCTTTACAGGGA
>JAEMPM010000019.1 GCA_022759285.1 Thermocrinis sp. | reverse complement strand
TATCAGTCTCTAAAGCCTATTCATACAACCTTCAAAGAACAGTTCTTTACAGAAAGGTTGTACCATAAAATACTGGCGGGAGGGTATATGCTATACTCCAAGGTGCTCTATACTACCTTTGAAAGACAGTTTATAGACGGGATTGTTAATGGTTCTTATGTGGTGTCCTCTGCCCTTGGTAGTCTTTTTAAGAGACTTCAGCAGGGAAGGGTGAATTTGTACATTCTCTTTCTTTTGGTGGGCTTTAGTCTTCTCGTTTTGATAACTTTTTTGGGAGGTAGATGATGGGTGTTCTTTTGATGGTAGCAATCTTTCTGCCTTTGATTTCTGCCCTTTTGGTGGCGATTGTCCGAAATAGTGCCTTTTCAAAGGTTATATCCATAGCTACCTCCGTTGTTGTGTTTTTTATTGCTGTCTATCTTGGACTTAACTTTGACTGGAACAATCCTTCTTTTCAGCATACCATCAAATTGCCTTGGATACAGCCCCTTGGTATATCCTTCAGTCTGGGGCTTGATGGTATGGGTATGGCGCTATTTTTGCTTACCGCCCTTATGTTTGTGGTTGCCTTTGTTTGGTCTGTGAAGGTTGAGGACAGGCCCAATTTATACCATGCCCTCTTTTTGCTGCTGGAAACCGCTTGTCTTGGTATTTTCTCTGCGTTGGACCTCTTCCTCTTTTATCTCTTTTGGGAATTTATGCTTATCCCAATGTACTTCATCATAGGTTTTTGGGGACACGAAAGAAAGGTTTATGCGGCAAACAAGTTCTTTGTTTATACATTCTTTGGTAGCATATTCTTGCTTTTGGGTATAGCGTCAGTGGTGATTTATGGCTACATAGTTTCAGGAAGTATTAGCTTTGATTACTTCTTCCTGAAGAATATTCAGTATCCATTGTGGCTACAGCTTGTAGCTTTTCTACTCTTTGGACTTGGTTTTGCGGTAAAGGTGCCCATGTGGCCCTTCCATACATGGCTTCCCGATGCCCACGTGGAAGCTCCCACTGCAGGGTCTGTGATCTTGGCAGCGGTACTCCTAAAGATGGGAACTTACGGCTTTGTTAGGTATTCCCTCCCTATGTTTCCAGAGGCGAGTAAATATTATGTGCCCTTGATATTCTTCCTCAGTGTGGTTGCCATAATATATGCTGCAATGATGGCGATAGCCCAGACCCACATAAAGAGGCTTATTGCGTATTCTTCCATAAGCCACATGGGTCTGGTTACCTTAGCTACCTTTGCCTCCAATTGGAACGCCCTAAATGGCGCCATATACATGATGGTAGCCCACGGGCTATCTTCTGCTGCCCTGTTTATGTCCGCGGGCTTTATTTACGACCGCATTCACTCCTACCACATGGATGACCTGGGAGGACTAGCCAGATACATTCCAAACTTGGCTATCGTGTTCATGCTGAGCGGTCTTGTGGGTATAGGATTTCCGGGTCTTGCGGGCTTTGTGGCGGAGTTTCTCATCCTTCTTGGTACCTATAAAAACTACCCTGTTTGGGCTTTTATAGCAGGTTCGGGAATGGTTCTCGGTGCTGCATACTTTCTTTACATGTATAAGAGAGTTATGCTGGAGGAGGAAACCATATCCGATTACAGGAGAGAAAAGTGGAGCCATCTTAAAGACCTGGAGCTTCATCACTGGATCGCCTTCGTACTTGTCCTTGCGTCCTCTGTGCTACTTGGAATTTATCCTTTGCCTTTTGTTAAGTTGATGGAGCATACTACAAGGATGGTCTTTGGAGGTTGATATGAACTGGAATGCCATTTTGCCGGAGCTTGTTCTTTCTATTGGCATTCTCCTGCTGTTTTTCTTAGACCTGCTTTTGGACAAGAAATACTTTAGGTTCCTTAACATCCTGGCTGGCTTTGTACCCATCTTTGCCTTTATCTCTCTTTTTTTTGTAGAAGTTCCCGCAAAGACCTTTTTTGATACTTTTGCAGTTGGTCCCTCTGAGCTTTTTGGAAAGGGGCTTTTGTATATTCTCAGCTCACTGTCCTTGTTTGCCCTCTACGACTACTTTTTAAAGAAAAACTCTCCCTACGGAGAGATTCCCTATCTGGTGCTCCTTTCTACCCTTGGGCTTTCCTTTTTTATGTCATCAAACAACCTTCTTACCCTCTTTGTTTCTGTGGAACTCTCTTCCATTAGCATATACATACTAATTTCCCTTTTGAGGGGAGATTACAACTCAAAGGAGTCTGCCTTTAAGTACCTTTTGATGGGTTCGGTGGGAACTGCCCTCTTTGGAATGGGCTCGGTCTTTTACTACGGTGCAACGGGAAGCTTCTTTTTGGCGCATTATGCAAATCAAAATACTCTGTTTTCTCTGTTTATTCTCTTCTTTTTGTCTGCCTTAGCCCTTAAGGTTTCTGCAGTTCCCTTTCACTTTTGGACGCCAGACGCTTACGATGGTGCACCTACTCCTTTGGTAGGATACATTGCCACCGCGCCCAAGCTGGCCGTCTATATGCTTCTGATCAAGCTCACCCTTCTATTCTCCCAATTTAAACTCTGGCTTGTTTTGGTGGCTGTACTTTCTTTGCTGTCTATGTTCTATGCTAACTTTACCGCCTACGCCCAAAGATCCGTCAAAAGGCTCCTTGCTTACTCCTCCATTGCTCACGCAGGATACTTCCTCTTGGGTGCGAGCTTTTCGGACCAAATTTTACAAAGGGCCCTGCTCTTTTACCTTGGTGTGTATGTTTTTGCAGTACTTGGTTCCTTTGTGGTGCTTTCTGCCTTTGAAAAACAGGAAGGCTTTAGTCATCATCTTTTAGAATACAGGGGTTTGGGCAGAGAAAACCCTATCCTTGGTGTAGCACTCTCTATCTTTTTGCTTGCCTTCATTGGTATCCCGCCCATGGCTCTGTTTGTAGGAAAGCTCGGCATGTTTATGGGACTTGTAAAAGCTGAGCTTTGGCTTTTAGCCTTTGCCTTTGTAGTGGCAAGCATAATCTCCGCCGGGTATTACCTAAAACTTATAAGTGTTATGTTCTTAGAGGAAGGAGAGGCAAGGTTCAGGGGTAGTTACCTTTCTGCGGGCGAGTCTTTTACACTGCTTGTTTGCTTGATATCTATTCTTTTGCTTGGGCTTTTCCCTCAACTGCTTTATACTTACATAAAGCTCTAAATGTGGGTTTTAGGACAGCACGATGAACCTTACAGGAAGGCAAGAAACTCCATCCTAAACTTAATAGGCAATACACCATTGGTTAGGCTCAAAAACGTTATTCCCAAGGATATCTCTCCCAAGGTAGAAATCTACGCCAAGCTTGAGGGCTTTAACCCGGGAGGCTCTGTAAAAGATAGACCAGCCCTTTCTATGTTCTTGGACGCTATGGAAAAGGGGCTTATAAAGGAAGGTAAGGTGGTCATAGATGCCACTTCAGGGAATACGGGCATAGCCTTGGCTATGGTAGGTGCTGCTTTTGGGGTACCCGTTGAATTGGCAATGCCAGCCAATGTTAGTGAAGAAAGAAAGAAGATCATAAAAGCATACGGTGCCAAGGTATATCTGACGGACCCTTTGGAGGGAACGGATGGTGCCATAATGTTTGTTAGGAAACTGGTGGAAAAGAACCCAGAAAAGTACGTGTATTTAGACCAATACAACAATCCTGCCAATTGGAAAGCACACTTTTATTCTACGGGTATAGAGCTGTGGCATCAAACCAACGGTCGGATCACCCACTTGGTAGCTGGCATAGGGACCGGTGGAACCATAATGGGCACGGGAAGAAGACTAAAGGTCTTCAACCCAGATATTCAGGTGGTAGGAGTCCAACCTGCCTATCCCTTTCATGGCATAGAGGGGCTAAAGCACATAGAGAGCTCTATAAAGCCCGGCATCTTTGACGAGAGCTTTTTGGACAGAACAATCTTTGTGGAAACAGAACCTGCCTACGAGATGACCAAAAGGTTAGCCATGCAAGAAGCCCTCTTTGTGGGGCAATCCTCCGGTGCCGCTCTGGTGGCGGCGTTGAAGCTTGCTAAAGAGTTGGAAGAAGGTGTTATTGTGGTTATCTTTCCCGATGGGGGTAGTAAATATCTGAGCACTGCACCCTTTAACAATCTTTAGGAGGTGTACTATGAGGCTGACGGTAATAGGGGCAGGGTATGTGGGGCTTACCACTGCAGTGTGCTTTGCCCACCTTGGCAACGAGGTTATGGTGGTGGAAAAACTGCCCGAGAAAGTGCATACCTTGAAAGAAGGAAAGGTACCCTTCTATGAACCGGGCTTAGAGGAAATGCTAAAGGAAAACCTAAGGTTGGGAAGGCTCTTTTTTACCACAGACCTAAAGGAGGGTATCGATTTTTCGGATGTGATCTTTATATGCGTGGGTACTCCTCAAAGGCCCGATGGCTCCGCGGACCTTTCTCAGGTGGAGGAAGTAGCGAGAGAAACCGCCAAACTTATGGAAGGCTACAAGCTTTTGGTGGAAAAATCTACTGTTCCCGTCAATACTCATAAGCTCATAAAAAGGACCGTGGAGCGGTATTTGAAAAGGAGAGGAAAGACTTTAGAGTTTGATGTGGCATCAAACCCGGAGTTTTTGAGAGAAGGCAGTGCAGTAAGAGACTTTTTGGAACCCGACAGAATAGTAATAGGCGTGGAAAATGAAAGGGCGCGCCGGATAATGGAGGAGCTTTACAAAGACTTTAAATGCCCTATTATCTTTACAGACCCTGCCACCTCCGAGCTTATAAAGCATGCGTCCAATTCCTTCTTGGCAATGAAGATCTCTTACATAAACATGGTGGCAGACCTGTGTGAGAAGGTTGGTGCAGATATTAGGCTCGTGGCGGAAGGAATGGGGTATGACAAAAGGATCGGCAGGGAGTTCCTCAGGGCGGGTATAGGTTGGGGCGGCAGTTGTTTTCCAAAGGATATAAAGGCTTTTATAAAGATGGCTAAAGATCATGGCGTGGATTTTTCCCTTTTGGAGGAAGTAGATAAGATCAACCAGAGGAGGGCTGTACAGTTTGTGGAAAAGGTCAAATCCGTGCTCTGGAGTGTGAAGGATAAAACCTTGGCGGTTTGGGGACTATCCTTTAAGCCAAACACTGACGATATAAGGGAGGCTCCCTCCCTAAGACTGGTGTCCATGCTTTTGAAGGAAGGTGCCCGCCTAAAACTCTACGACCCGAAAGCTATGGAGAACTTTAAAAAACTGTATCCTCCCGGTAAGGACTTAGATTATGCACCAGATATGTACTCTGCGGTGGAAGGTGCCAGCGCACTACTCATCTTTACCGAATGGGAGGAGTTTCAAAGGGCAGACCTAAGAAGAGTAAAGGAGCTCATGGAACTTCCCATAATAATAGACGGCAGAAACATATACGAACCCGAGGTGGTTAGAGGGCTTGGATTTGAGTACTACGGAGTGGGGGTACCTTAAAGAACCTCTAACTTTGCCCGCAGAGCCCCCGCAGACTTTATAGCCTGAAGTATAGATATGATCTCCCTTGGAGTGGCACCAATTTTGTTTAGACTTTCCACCAGTTGAGATACTGTAGCACCCCTAAGCTCAACAAGGCGCCTTTCCTTTTCCTCCACTTTGACTTCTGTCCTTGGCACCACCACCGTCTGCCCAGGTGAAAGAGGTTGAGGTTGAGAAACTTGAGGACTTTCTTTTATAGTAACCGTCAACGTACCCACCGCCACAGATACAGGGTTTATAACCACATCTCCACCGAGCAGGACGGTCCCTGTCCTTCCGTCTATGACCACCTTGGCAACGGAGGGCACATCTACCTCTATGTCCTCCACGCGGGCTAAGAAATCCACGAGGCTCATACCCTGTGGAATCTTGAGCTTTATGGTGGAACTATCCAAGGCCTGCGCCACATTCTGCCCAAACTCGATGTTTATCCTATCTTGGATATGCTTTGCTAAGGAGAAACTGGGATTATCTAAGTAAAGGAATAATTCCTCCCTCTGTGGATACTCAGGCAAAGATTTTTCCACTATTGCACCATTGGGAATCCTTCCCACTGTAGGTGTGTTCTGGATTTGTCTGGCTCCTTGGCCCCTTGCTTCGTATCCGCCCACTATTACCTGCCCTTGGGCTAAGGCATATATCTCTCCATCTGCCCCTCTGAGGGGTGTTAGCAAGAGAGTACCACCCTCTAAGCTCTTGGCATCTCCTATGGACGCAACCTCCACATCTATGCTCATACCCGGCTTTGCGTATGGGGGTAGCTTGGCAGTTACCATAACTGCTGCCACATTCTTTACAGTGATCTTACGTGGATCTACCACAATGCCCATACGGGTGAGCATGTTTGCTATACTCCTTACGGTGAAAAGTGTAGCCTTGCCATCTCCTGTACCTTTAAGACCTACCACCAAACCATAACCTACCAGGTAATTGCTCCTATTCCCCTCTATAACCGCTATATCTCTAATTTTCGTACCATAGGCAATGCTAAAAAGCAGAACTAAAAGGGCAAGACCTTTGCCAATATGCGAGCCAACCATCCTGGGCTACCTCCATCTGCCAAAAATCCCTTGCCGTCTATATAAACCTCCAAATTGGCGATCTTATCGCTGGTTACTGTGTTTGATGAGTCTATGTCCTGTGGTCTGACTATACCCCTGAGCAAAACCTCCCTCTGGGCGTCGTTCATGTAAAAGGATTTCTTTGCCTCTATGAGCATGGTGCCGTTTGGATAGACCTTTATCACCCTACCCGCTAACTTGGTGGTAAGAAGCCCTGTCTGCTGAAGCTTGCCGGTGCCTTTGGTATCGAACTGACCAGATCCTTGGGCTGATAATTTATTCAGGGTACCTGCACTTATGCCAAAGAGGGAAGCTACCGATTCTTTAAAGCTGGCAGACTTTCCAGTTTGGTTTGCCACACTTTCTACTGCGTTTATACTCTCAATTACCTGAACATATATTATGTCTCCTACCCTGCTCGCCTTTGGATCTGAGTAAAGGTCGTTAAAACCTTCCTTTGGCATCAAGCTGCCCCTTCCTGCGTATTCAATCCCTTGCTCCTGAGCAGGATAGGGATTTCTCCTTTCATACTCCTCTAAAGTGGAGGGCTTTGGGGCGCATGAGAAAACAAAAGCTAAAATCAGGAACACATATACAAACCTCATTCCTTTTCCCACCTCTCCTTTACCACACACTCTACTTCCACGGGCACCTTTTTTAGTATAATCCCACCAGCTCTTTTCATAGCCCTTTCCAGAAGCTCCGCAGTCCTTTCTCCTTCCTCCACGGGACATTCTACCACTATTTCGTCATGCACCAAGTTTACTATATGGGCTTTGATGTTTTCTTTTCTGACCTCTGCATCAAATATGAGCACGGAGAGTTTTAAGAGGTCCGCACCAGTTCCCTGTATGGGATAATTGACCGCGTCTGGAAAGGTGTGGGCACTGTATCTTCTACCAAGCAAGGTATAGCCTTCCGATTTACCTTTTTCCCTTAATTCTTTCTTCACTCTGTCGTGCCAATTTTTAAAGCCTTTGAAGTGTTCAAAAAATCTTGCTCTTATTTTCTCCGCTTCTTGCAGGGAAAGGGCTATGCCGTAGGAAGAGTAAGCGTACTCTGCCAAACCCTTTGCGGATATACCGTATATTAGCCCAAAATTTACCGCCTTTGCCAACTGTCTCTCTTCCTTTGTAATTTCTTCCTCTCTTTTCCCCAAGAGCACACTGGCGGTATATTTGTGCATATCCCTCCCTTCCCTAAATACCTTTATCATGCTCTCGTCGTTTACATACTCTGCAGCAATTCTCAGTTCTATTTGAGAAAAGTCCGCTATCACAAAAACATTTCCCTCCTCTGCCTTGAAGATTCTTCTTAAGCTCCGTGGAATGTTCTGCACATTGGGGTTCATAGAAGACATCCGTCCAGTTATTGCACCTATCTGCTTGAACTCTGGATATACCCTTTTCCCCCTCAAGTTGTCCTTTATCTCCTCAAGCTTGTCTAAGCTTTTCTTTATCTCCCTTATCTTCAAAAGCTCCCTTACCGCAGGGTTTTCTATATACTCCACTAAGTATTTATCATCGGTGGATATGTTACCCTTTTCTGTTTTTGGAAGATCCAAGCCAAACCTCTTAACCAAAAGCTCTCCCACTTGCTTGGAAGACATTGGATCCGTTCTGTATTTGACTAAAAAGTCCATAACCCTTTTTTGAAGCTCCTTTGAGAGCTCCTTTACAAGCCTTTCCACCTCTTCCACATCCACCGGGAGTCCGTTTCTTTCAAGCTTGGCCACCTCCTGAACAAAAGCCATTTCCACTATGGCGATGGGATTTTTGAGCCCAAAGACCTTTGCAGTCCTGGTTTTAAGGAGGTTTTCTTCCACCATTGGTGTAAGACTGTTTAACCTCTCAAGAAGCAGTGGAAAGAGCCTTCTGACCACATCTACATCCATGGCGGCATATTCTAACTGTTCTTTTGTGAGCCTTGAGGATCCCCAGTTGGAAAGCTGAAGGCTCTTATCTAAGACCTCTCCCAAATACTGCATAGCCAATTTCTGCAGGGAGTGCCTATCGGAGTCCCCCAACAACTGACTGGCAATCATGGTATCAAAAACTGCATAAGGCTCTATTCCGTAGCCAAGCAGATACTTTAGGTCAAACTTCAAATTATGCCCCACTATGCCTTTCTGGGAGAGCAGATCCTTTAAAAAGTTAATTCCTATATCACCGAGTTCGAAAAGGTCCAAAAGGAGTATGTCTTTCTCAGTTCCCAACTGGACGAGCCTTATGGTGCTGTCTCCCACCGTTTCCGTATCAATATACAAAAAGGGTATATCCTTAAAGCTCCCTTCCCATTTGGCGAGGGATTTTGGAGATGTGATGTATTCAAAGCTCACCTTCATGGCTTTTTACTGGACTTAGCTTTTCTATCTCCACTTGCATGGCAGTTTCGTCGCAAGAAGGAAATTTAACACAGTTTATGCATTCACCCCAGACCTTGTGGGGCAGATTCTCCTTGCTTATTGTGTGAAAGCCGAGCTTCTCAAAAAAGTTCGAGGCGTAGGTTAGCACAAACACGCGTTTAACACCAAGCTCCTCTGCCTCTTTCAAGCACGCCTGCACTAAGGCAGTACCTATACCCCTGCCCTTCATGGACTCAATGACCGCCAAGCTTTTAATCTCTGCCAAATCCTCCCATACCACATGCAAGGCAGAACATCCCACAATTTGCCCTTCCTCCTCATAAACCCAGAAATCTCTAATGTTTTCATATATGGAGTTTAAACTCCTTGGAAGCAAAAGGCCCTCCTTGGCGTAGGAGTTTATAAGGGAGTATATTCCCACCGCATCCTTTAGCTTTGCTTTTCTTAAGCCCATAATTTAATTCTATACCTCGTAGCAAGTTTGTGTTATTTTCTATATATAAATGCTTGACATAGAACTTCTGAGGAAGAACCCAGAGTTTGTAAAGGAAAGACTGCGTCTAAGAAGGGAAGACTATCCAAGGTTGGTGGATGAAGCGCTAAGGCTTGACGAAGAAAGAAGATCTATACTAAGAGAACTGGAAGCCCTTAGGGCAGAAAGAAACGCACTAAGCAAAGAGATCGGAAAGCGCAAATCTAAGGGAGAGCCAACTGCAGAGCTTGAGGGTAAGGTAAAAGAGATAAAGGAGAAAATAGATGGCTTGGAGGATAAGCTTTCCAAGGTGGAGGAACAGTTAAAGAGCGTCATGCTCTCTATTCCCAACATTCCCCATCAGAGCGTACCAGTGGGAAAGGACGAAACGGAGAACGTGGAAGTCAGAAGATGGGGCGTACCGAGAGATTTTGACTTTGAGCCCAAGGCCCACTACGAGATAGGAGAAGCCTTGGGTATTTTGGACTTTGAAAGAGGTGCAAATCTTGCTGGTAGCCGATTTACCGTTATGTGGGGGTGGGGAGCAAAGTTAGAGAGAGCTCTGATAAACTTTATGCTGGATTTTCATACAAGTAGGGGCTATAAAGAAGTATGGGTTCCACATCTGGTAAAGCCCGAGATCCTTGAGGGAACCGGACAACTTCCCAAGTTTGAAGAGGACCTGTATTTTTGCGAGAGAGATGGTCTGTATTTGATACCTACCGCGGAGGTACCTTTGACAAACCTCTTTAGGGATACCATCCTTGAGGAGAAGGACTTGCCTATATACTTGACTGCCTACACTCCCTGTTACAGAAGAGAGGCAGGGGCTTACGGTAAGGACATAAGGGGTATAATTCGTCAGCATCAGTTTGACAAGGTAGAGCTGGTAAAAATCGTCCATCCGGATACTTCAGATCAGGAGTTGGAAAAGCTAACTGCAGATGCGGAAGAGATCCTCAAACTCTTGGGACTGCCCTACAGGGTAGTTGCCCTTTGTACCGGCGACCTTGGCTTTTCCTCTGCAAAGACTTACGATATTGAGGTCTGGTTCCCCTCTCAAAATAAATATAGGGAGATATCTTCCTGTTCAAACTGCACAGATTTCCAAGCAAGGCGTATGAACACACGCTTTAAAGACAGCGAAGGAAGAAAGAGATTTGTGCATACCCTAAACGGCTCTGGCTTGGCGGTGGGTAGAACCCTCGCAGCAATTTTGGAAAACTATCAGCAAAAGGATGGCTCTGTGGTAGTGCCGGAGGTCCTCAGAGATTATCTTAAGGCGGAGGTTATAAAGCCCGATGGAGTTTGATGTAAAAGAGCTTTTACCAGATGAAGTTTACGATATTCTTGTGGACTGGGTGGCACCAAGGCCCATTGCTTGGGTATCCACTTTGAGCAAAGAGGGTGTTATTAATTTGGCCCCCTTCAGCTTTTTTAACGTGGTCTGCGACCAACCACCCGTTTTAATGCTGTCTATAAGTAAAAAAGAAGATGGCACCAGAAAGGATACAGCCCGTAATATCCTCGATAGTGGAGAGTTTGTGGTCAATTTCCTTGAATATAATCTTTTGAAAAAAGCTGAGCGAACTTCTTGGGATTACCCACCCCACGTTAGCGAGTTGGAGGTTGTTAAGCTAACGCCCGAGCTTTCCGCAGTAGTAAAACCACCAAGGGTAAAAGAAAGCCCCGCAAGTTTTGAGTGCAAACTATTGGAACACAAGGAGCTCTATAACTACGACATTATCTTTGGAGAGGTAGTTTTTATAGTGATAAGAAAAAGAAGGGACTACAGGGTAGGAAGGGTTGGAGAAAGATTTTGTAAGTGCCCAATTTAAATGGAGGCTGTTCTAAAAATATAAACCCATTGACACACAAAGTTTTTAAAGCTAAAATCTAGCTCTGATGTTTGTTAGCTTACAGTTTAAGCTTGAACTGAAAAAGGAAGACAAAGAAAAACTCATACAGCTAATGCGTAAGCAATCTTCTGCTATTCGTGTAGCATACAGTATGCTAAAAGAGGAAGATGTCAACTTTTGGCATTCATAGGCTAGGCTGATTGAT
>JAEMPM010000010.1 GCA_022759285.1 Thermocrinis sp. | reverse complement strand
AAACTCCATTGCCATAAACTTTGTTTTTGCTATACTTATATACTCGGTTATCTCGTGGATCGTATAGTACTTTTTCTGATTTTTGTGCTGTTTTCCTTTGCCTTTTCCCAACTTCCCCAGGAGTATGCCCTTTTATCTGAGTTTTTACAAAAGCGGGACTTAGTCTTAGGTGAAAGGCTTTTGAGGGACTATCCCAATGCGGTTTTTGTGGATGATCTAAAACTTTTGCTAGCGGAGGAATACTACCGAAGGGGAGAATTAAGAAGGGCTGAGGAACTTCTGAAGGAAATCAATCCCAGAGCTTTGAAGTTTGACTATGTGGAAAGATACGCCCACCTCTGGAGGGTTATGAACCTAGATAAAAAAACTGCCCTGTTGAACCTTCCACACCTCTTCAAGGATTACATACCGGAGGTTTTTCTAACTGAGGAAGAAAGGTTAAAGGTTGGACAAGAGCTTATAAGGAGAAGACAATACAGAGAAGCAATAAATCTACTGCAAGGCATACCCAAGGCTTGTTCCCTTTTGGGAGAGGCTTATGAAAGACTGAAACTATACAAAGAGGCCATGGAAGTGCTAAAAGACTGCAACAGCAAGGAGGGAACCTTAAAATACGCAAAGGTAGTTTTTAACGTATCCGAGGAGGAGTTCAAGAGAGCCATTCTTAGGCTTAAAGGTTATGAAGAGTACAATCAAGCCTTATTTTACGCAGGTCGGCTCTCTTTGTACAGAGGAGATCACCAAAAGGCTTTGGAGTGGTTTTCTATGATGGAAGAAAGCTATCAAAAGCACTTTCAATCAGGGTTGGTTCTTTTCATATTGGAGGACTACCAGAGGGCAGTTGATGCCTTTCAGAAGGCTTTGAACTTATCTTCCTCAGGTGAGGAGAAAGCGCAGGCGCACTTTTGGCTTTACAAAAGCTACGAAAAGTTGGGGGATTTTCAAAAAGCAGGAGAGCATCTTTTGAAGGCGTCAAAGGGTACAGGCTTTTATTCAACGATGGCGAAAGTGCAACTAGGAGAACCGGTAGCTATCAAAGGGTTAAAGGTATTTTTTGCCAGCGCAGAGGAAACCTCTATGGCAAGCATCATAAGAAGCATAGCGGACGCAGGCTTTTTGCATTATGCCCGTTTGGAGGCTTTTAGGAATATAGACAAATTTACCGTATCGGACATTGTTGCAATTCAACGATTTGACCCTTTTTTAGCTGTAAGGCTGGCGGTTAGGAAATTCGGCATTAGGTCTGATATATACCAGTACGTAGCTTATCCTACACCCTACAGGGAGTTTGTGGAAGAAGCTTACAAAACCTTTGGTGTGGATAAAAATCTCATATGGGCGGTTATGAGGCAGGAGAGCTTATTTGACCCATTGGCTATATCTCCCAGTGGTGCAAAGGGACTTATGCAACTAATGGACTTTATCGCAAGAAAAGTTTCCCAAAGGTACAGAATTCCCAACAACGTCTTTTCTCCAAGGGAAAACATACTATTGGGTACAGCATACCTAAAGGAGATGATAGAACTTTGGGAGGGCGATTGGGTTAAGGCAATAGCCAGCTACAACGCAGGACCAAGCCGAGTTAGAAGCTTTATCCAGCACGCAGACCCCTATGTATTCATAGAGACCATTCCCATAAGCGAAACAAGAAACTATGTAAAACGCGTGTTGGAAAACTATTACATATACAGAGCCCTAAATTGAACTAACAGCCCTCTCTATGCGGTTTAGTGCTTCTTCTATGTCTTCCTTTGTGTGAGCGGTGCTCAAAAACCATGCCTCGAACTGGGAAGGTGGAATGAGAACGCCCTCTTTAAGCAGCGCCCTAAAGAACTTGGCAAAGAGTTCAAGGTCTGAACTTTTTGCGGTCTTGTAGTCATACACCTCTTGGTCTGTGAAAAAGACCGTCAGCATAGAAGCTACCCTGTTTATGGTGTGGGGTATTCCCTTATCCTTTAGGATTTTGCTAATGCCTTCGCAGAGAGTTTGAGTGATCTCATCTAAGTAGTCGTAAGGGTTCTTCTCAAAGAGTTCAGAAAGGGTAGCTATGCCAGCCACCATAGCCATAGGATTGCCCGACAAGGTTCCTGCCTGATAGATAGGACCCTCCGGTGCCACCTTTTCCATTATCTCCCTCTTGCCACCGTATGCACCCAAGGGCATACCTCCCCCAAGGATCTTTCCCATGCATGTAAGATCTGGTTCTATTGAATAGAACTCTTGTGCTCCACCCTTAGAGACTCTAAAGTTGGTTATAACCTCATCAAAGATAAGAAGAGAGGAGTATTGTCTTGTGATCTCTCTCAAAGCTTGCAAAAAGCCATCCTTTGGAAGGACAGTTCCCATGTTACCTGCCACGGGTTCTACAATTACACAAGCTATATCCTGTCCGTATCTTTCAAAGGCTTCTTTTAGGGCATCTACATCGTTGTAAGGTAAAACTATAGTGAGGTTTGCGATCTCTTCTGGTACTCCAGGTGTACCAGGGATTCCCAAGGTGGCAACTCCAGAACCTGCGCTTACCAACAACCCATCGTAATGCCCATGATAGCAACCCTCAAACTTGACTATGTACTTTCTGCCCGTGTAGCCCCTTGCCAGTCTTATGGCAGACATGGTAGCCTCAGTGCCAGAGGACACAAACCTAACCATCTCCACTGAAGGCATGGCAGAGATCACAAGCTCCGCCAAGGTGATCTCATGGGGGTTTGTGATACCGTAAGACAGTCCTTTCTTTGCTTGCTCCTCAAGGGCCTTAACTACCCTCGGATGGGAGTGTCCTAAGATAAGGGGACCCCAAGACATTAAAAAGTCTATGTATTCCTTGCCCTCTACATCCCATATTCTACTGCCCTCCCCTTTGCTAACTATTATGGGTTCTCCGCCTACCGCTTTAAAAGCCCTAACGGGAGAGCTAACACCTCCGGGCATGAGCTTCTTTGCACGTTCAAAAAGCTCCCTGTTGGTCATGGCAAAAGCTCCTCCACCAATATTTTAAAGGTTCCACTAAGTCTATGATCATCATCCACCTCTTTGTAGTCCTTTACTTTCACTTTACTGACGAAAATTCTTGAATGTTCGACGGGCACCACTTCATCCTTTGTACCATGAACAATTACCAAATCCACCGGTGGCTCTGTAGGGAAATTAACCCTATCCCCTTCCAAAATCTCGTAGCCCTTTTCTAAAATATCCCGGGCAAATTCCCTGTGGATAGTTAGCTCAAGCCCTGTCTCACACTCGGTAAAGGAAAGCTCTTCTTTACCCTCCAGCCAAGCCTTCGCTAACTCGTACCCCACTTCGTCCAGGGTTAGTTTCAGAGTAGAGTAAGAGGGAGCAAACAAAAAAGCTTTGCTAACGCACTGAGAAGGATAAAACCTAAGATAGTTCAAGATCACATAGGCACCGTGAGAACTTCCGGAGAGTATTAAGCTTTTGAACTTCTGACAAAAGCCCTTTATTAGGGCATCCAGAACCTCCAAAGTTCTGGTAGTGGTGGTGTGCTGGTAATCCATATCCATAGCAAAGAGGGAAAACCTACCGCTTTTCAAAGCAAAATCCCTCAAGGCCAGGACCTTTGAACTTTTTACATTGCTGACAAAACCATGAAGATGTATGAGAAGCACATCAGGATGCACACTTTCGTAGATGAACATGAAAGGATAGTTTAATGCATGTGGGCTTAGAACCCATGAAGCTTTTTTGTTATACCCATCAGGCTTTTTTAGCTTAGAATATATAAGGTTATGGGGAAGATTAGACTGCAGGATTTAGCCAAAAAGCTTGGTGTAAGGGTAAAGGATGTGCAAGAGGTACTAAGAGAGTGGGGCATAGAAAAGAGCAACTTTGCCTACCTTGAGGAAGAAGAGATCCAAATAGTGCTGGATCACTTTGGTAAAGATACAACGCAAGAAATAAAAGAAGAAAAGAAAGAAGAAGAAAAGAAAGAAGAAAAGGTCGAAAGTGTTCAAGAGAAAGAACTTACAAAGGAAGAGAAACCTCCACAGAAGCTAAAGGAGGAGGAAAGAAAAAAAGAAACCTCCAAAAAGGAAGAAAGACCTTTGCCTAAGAAAGAAGAAAAACCTGTGCATAAACCAAAGCCTACGCCTCAGGCTGTAGCCCAGCCAGCACCAAAACCACCAAGCCCATCACCAGCACAAAAGGTGGAAGCCAAGGAAGAAAAGAAAGCCCAAAAAGAGGAAGAGCAGATTTTGAAAAAGTTAGAAAAGCAGATTGAAAAAAAGCAAAAGAAGGAAGAACAGGAAGAGGAGATAAAAATTGTTCAAATACCCGAAATCATTACAGTCAGAGAACTTGCAGAGCTTTTGAAGGTCCCACCTAATGTGGTTATGGCAGAGCTTTTGAAGAGGGGTGTTCTTGCCACCATAAATCAAACGGTACCCCCGGAGGCTGCCCTCCAGGTGGCAGAAGCTTTGGGCTTTTTGGCAGAGATCAAAAAAGAGGAAGAAGAAACCTTAGAGGAAGAAATTCCAGACCATTGGGAAAAACTACCCAGACCTCCTATAGTGGTGGTAATGGGGCATGTGGACCATGGAAAAACCACCCTTCTGGACACTATAAGAAAGACAAACGTAGCAGAGAGGGAAAAAGGTGGAATAACCCAGCATATAGGTGCATCTATGGTCCAGCTGCCAGATGGTAGGAAGATTACCTTCTTGGATACGCCCGGACACGAAGCCTTTACATCCCTTAGGGCAAGGGGTGCACAGATAACGGACATTGCGGTTTTGGTGGTAGCTGCTGACGATGGAGTTATGCCCCAAACGGTGGAGGCAATAAACCACGCAAAGGCTTTCAATGTTCCCATCATAGTGGCGGTCAATAAGATAGATAAGCCCGGTGCGGACCCACAGAGAGTCAGAAGGGAGCTATCAGAGCTGGGGCTTATCCCAGAGGAGTGGGGTGGAGACACCATCTTTGTGGATGTATCTGCCAAGACAGGACAGAATGTGGAAACCCTGTTGGAGTATATCCTCCTTTTGGCAGAGATTTTGGAACTCAAGGCGAGGGTAGAAGGTCCTGCCAAGGGAACAGTTATAGAATCAAAGTTGGACAAGCAAAGGGGTCCTGTCGCTACCCTTATTGTGCAGGAGGGAACCCTAAAGGTTGGAGACCCTGTGGTAGCTGGCACCACCTACGGCAAAATAAGGGCTATGTTTGACGACAAGGGCAGAAAGTTAAACTCCGCTGGACCTTCTACACCGGTGGAGGTTCTTGGCTTTGAGGAACTGCCCATGGCGGGAGACACCTTTATAGTTGTGGAGGACGAGAAAAAGGCAAGGCAAATCGCGGAGATTAGGAAGCAGAGGAAAGAACAGCAAGAAAAGCTTTCAAGAGGTCTTATGTTAGAGGATGTGTTTAAGAAAATAGAGGAGGGAGAGCTAAATGAACTCAGGCTCATTTTAAAAACCGACACGATAGGCTCTTTGGAAGCCCTGAAAAAGGCTCTGACAGAGCTCTCTACACCGGAGGTGTCCGTAAGGATCCTTCACGGTGCGGTCGGTGGTATCACGGAAAACGATGTGATGCTTGCCAAGGCAAGCCAAGCCATCATAATAGGTTTCAACACACGCCCAGACCTAAAGGCAAAAGAAACCGCAGAAAGAGAAAAGGTAGATATAAAACTGTACAGCATCATATACGAAGCCATAGAAGATGTTAAGAATGCTCTCAGAGGTCTGCTAAAACCAGTCCAAAAGGAAGTAGTGCTTGGCTCTGCGGAGGTTAGGGCTACCTTTAAGATCAAAGGTGTGGGTACAGTGGCTGGATGCTACGTGTTGGATGGTAAGATTGTGCGCAACGCCAACGCCAGGTTAATAAGAGACGGAGTGGTAATATACACGGGTAAGATAGAGAGCCTAAAGAGGTTCAAGGAGGATGTGCAGGAGGTAGCAAGGGGCTTTGAATGCGGTGTAAAGCTCAAAGATTACAACGACGTAAAGGTGGGTGATATAATAGAATGCTACGAAGTCAAGTTAGAGAAACCATCGCTCTGAAGGTAAATGAAATATATCCCTCCATACAGGGAGAGGGTCTGTTGATAGGATCGCCCGCTGTTTTCATTAGACTTCAAGGTTGCAACCTTAGATGTCCTTGGTGTGATCAACCTTCAGCCCTTTTCTTCGTTGAGGGTGGTGTAAACCTTAAGGTGGAACAAATTCTGGACAAGGTCTCTGAGTATAAGATAAGGCATGTGGTCATTACTGGCGGTGAACCCTTTGCCCAGGAAGGGCTGGCTACGCTGGTTAAGGAACTTGTGCAAAGAGATTACTTTGTGCAGATTGAGACCAACGGCACCCTTTGGCAAGAAGGTTTGGAAAACTTGGAAAACCTTCATATAACCTGCTCTCCCAAGTGGTCTGCCCACTGGTTTGTCCATCCCAAAATCTTGCAAAACGCCAAAGAGCTAAAGTTCGTGGTGGATGATGTATTAAGCACAGAGGTCTTGCTGAAGGCTCAGTTCAGGACTTTCCTTGAGGAAGGAAGGGTTATCCTCCAGCCGGAAGGAAACAAAGCTGTCTTTTTTAAGAAAGCCCTTGAACTTCAGAAGGAACTTTCTGAGCTTGGTTTTAGTGTGAGAGTTTTACCTCAGCTTCATAAGCTCTTCGGGCTTCCTTGACGCCACTGGGGAAGAAGTATTCTACTATGGCAGAGTACAGTGCTTTTGCGAAGTTATATTGGAAATCCTCCTGTGCCATCAAGAGGGCTTCTTGGGGGTTTGTTATAAAGCCCACCTCCACCAAAAGGGAGGGTATGCCGGGAGTTTTCAAAACCGCAAAGCCAGCCCTTTGAATACCTTTAAACTCTACATGCCTGTCTAAGTATTTTTTTAGATTTTTAGCAACCAAATTGCCAAACTGGACGCTGTCATACAGCGTTACGTCCATCGCTAAGTCCGCCATCACCCTTCTCACGTTGTAGGGTATATCTGCAGTGCCAATAGTTAGCTTAGCATACTGATCGTTATTAACTATTGCGTGCTTTTTTCTTTGAGCAGCTTCGGAGGATATGGCAAACAGATAAGTGCCCTTGGCGTGCTCTGAGACGCCCTTTGGTGAGGCGTTGGCGTGAATGCTAACAAAGAGGTCTGCCCTGTTGCGAAGGGCTATGTTTGCCCTCTCCTGAAGGGGCACAAAGCTGTCATCCTTTCTAGTAAGGACTACCTTGAACCTTCCATCCTCTTCAAGGAGCTTTGCCAGTTTAAGCACTATGGCAAGGGCTATATCCTTTTCTTTTATCCCTTTATAGCCTATTGCTCCAGGGTCGTGTCCACCGTGTCCCGCATCCAAAACCACCACCCGCTTTTGGCTGATCACCTGTTCTTTACTCTTTTCGGAAATCACCTTTTCCTTTTTTCCTTTAACCTCTTGGTAGGCTATAATCTTTTGAAATTTGGGGTCAAGGATGGCAACAAGGTTATCCTCCTGCGGTGGGTTCGCGGTTGCCTTGTAAACATCCAGCACTATCCTAAAGGGCGCTTCCAAAGAAAAGGCTTTTACCTCAGAATAATTCATATCAAAAACAAAACGAGTACCCCAAGAATGATATCCTACTCTTGCTTTTATGTTTTTGGGAGATTCTACCTTCTCCATAACATCCACCACAATGCGCTTTGGATTGTCCAAAAGCAGAACTCTGTATTCTACACTTCTTTCAAACTGCAAAACTATACGTTGTTTGTCCGGATAGCTTCTTTCTCTGTATGATACTTGCACGCCAAAAGCAAACCAAACCAAGAGGCTAAAAGTTATTAAAATCCTCAGGAACATAAATGTCCTCCTCTACCTCCTGCCTTCTGGTTGCCCAAGGAGGCTTGGGAAATTTTAACATCAACGGAGAGGGTATGTCGGGTTGATAGAGTATCATGGTGCCCTTTTTTAGCATAAGAGCCCTCTGGCGAAAGTTTCCCACCAGAAATTCATACTCTTTGCTGAGTAGCTCGCTACTGTCCATCCGCCCTACCACCTTAATGGCGGAGTTTGCCAGTATTCTCTTCTCTATTTCGCTGGCGGTCTGTTGGGCACCGATCAGTATCACTCCCAAGCTTCTCCCCCTTTCTGCAATGTCCAATATCACATCCTTTATGGGGCTCCAGCCTTCCTTTGGTGCGTATTTATTAAGTTCGTCCAAGAGAACAAAAACTTTAGGGTATGGGTTGGACCTCTTTTCTTTTTCTTCAAAGAGCCTTTTTAGCACTGCACCCACCACAAACATCTGGGCTATATGATGTAGCCCACTTATGTCTATTACAGAGAGTTTGTTTTCTTCCCAGTTTATAGGACTTGACATGTTTGGCTGGATGAACCTTTTTATGTGTCTGCTCGCCCTTGAGAACCTGCGTAAGAAGGCTCTGGCAGTTTGCAAGGACGCATCTCCGAACCATTCCCTGAACAGACTTTTTTCCTTTCCTTCAGCCTGCTCTATAGCTTCGCTAAACCTCTCCTCCAGGTCCTCAAGGGATTCTATGTCCTGTGCGTGATCATCGAGAAGCCTACCCTCTGGGCTGTTTTTTGCCAGATAGTACAGTTTGTTGGCAACCCTCTCCACAAGGTAAGGCACCTGAGACTTTGATTCATCTTCATCCACAAACATGAACCTAATCAACCCCTCCTCTGCAAACTCCCTTATACTCCAAAAGAAGGGAACAACCTTTTCATCCTGACGTTCTGCATCTGGGACCGTCGGATTTCCTTCATAAGGTGGCACATAGAACTTTACTTCTTTGAAGGGCTCCGCCTTCAAACCCAACTTTTTTAGAGCTTTTTCGTCCTCGGGGGAAAGATTTTTGTTTTTCTTGTCCAACCACAGAAGGTCTTTGCCCTTTACGTTGAAGATAAGCCCCCTTATCCTTTGGTCCTGCACCTTGTTGAGTATAGAGTAAAGCAGAAAGAGAGCATAAGAGGTTTTTGTTGCCACACCAGACATACCCGATATGGACACATGGGCACCCTCTGTGCCGTCCAAAAAGTGATAGTTGAGATAAACTACCTGTCCGGAGCGGGTAAGTCCTGCAGGGATTTTCACTTTCATCTGGTCGTAGTACAGTGCCTTTTCAAGTTCCTCACCCTCTGCAAAATAAACGGGGTCTCCCGGAGAAGGTGGCACAAAGAACTCCGGTTCAACTCTCGTGATAGCTACTTTTGCTATGTATGCTATATTTACCGGTATCACTCCCTGTATAGCCAAGTGGGCGTCATAGACCCACTGGGCACCCTCTAAAAACTTTTGAACCTCTTGCACCACCCCGTAGAATTTTACCTTCTGTCCGTTTGCAAGTTGAGTTTCCGCGTAGAGCACATCATCCAGTTGGATCAAATGATCCTTCTCTACGCCCACCCAAAATTCCAAAGGAGTTATGGGTGTGGTGCCGAGAACTATGCCTACCCTCATCCCATTAAATATAACACGGCTCCAAACTAAAGAGGTCCACCCCGGGCTCTCCAGCCTTTAACCTTTCGTAGGAAAATAAGCCACCGTAAGCGGAAAAAGGAAAAAAATCAAGCTGTATGTCCGCAAAGTCTATAGAGTGGTTTCTGAGAACAATGGTGGTGCCTTCCAAGGGTTCCCCTTTCCAGAGCTTTATGGGACCTATGCCCTCTTGATTTTGAACCCTGTAGATGATATGACTGCTCACCCTCAAAAGGGCTGTCTTTGGTGCTGGCACAGGCACATACCTGAGCATCAGCTCCAGATTTTCGTAGGTGTATAAAGGCTTTTGAGTCAAAAAGGCTATGGTCTTTAAAAAGGTTATACCTATCCTCAAGGGGGTAGTATAGCCAATGCCCACCGAAAGGGCAAAGGCGTCAAAATCCTCGGGGTTTATGCCCAGTTTGTTTAAGAGGGTGGGCAAAAGCTCCAAGCTTTTCTTTTTGCTATCCTCGTAGTATAGCATTGATAGTCTGCCATCTTCTACTACAGATAGATTAAAAAAGGAAAAGGAGGTGTCTATGGAGAGAAGCCTCATAGAGGGATTTCTTGGTAGTGTTTATAGTGTTGCTCCCAGAGGTAAGATAGCTTTAAGAGGGTTGTTTCGTCAAAAGGTTTGCCTATGAGCTGTCCGCCCACCGGCAGGTTATTTACCTTTCCTATTGGCACTGAGATAGCTGGTAGCCCTGCCAAATTAACGCTCACTGTAAAGATGTCCGCCAAGTACATCTTTATGGGGTCCTGAGTTCTTTCTCCAAACCTAAAGGCAGTGCTTGGAGAGGTGGGGCATGCGATCACATCAACCTTTTTGAAAGCTTCCTCAAAATCCCTCTTTATAAGTGCCCTAACCTTCATAGCTTTTAGGTAGTAGGCTTCATAGTATCCGGTGGAGAGGGCAAAGGTACCCAAAAGAATTCTCCTTTTGACCTCCGGACCAAAGCCCTCGTCCCGGGTTTTTGCATACATCTCGTTTATATCCTTTGCTCTTGCCCTATAACCGTATCGCACCCCATCGTAACGAGCCAAGTTGGAACTTGCTTCGCAAGGTGCTATTATGTAGTAGGTAGGTATGGAATACTTACTGTGGGGCAAAGAGATCTCCTCTATTTCAAAGCCAAGCCCTTCATAGAATTTTACAAAGTTATCAAAGCACTCTTTGACGCCTTCTTCCATTTCAAACTCAAAGAACTCTTTAGGAATACCGATCTTTAAACCTTTGACCTCCCTTTCTATCTCCTCACTGAACTTGGGCACATCCACTTTGGCACTGGTAGAGTCCTTTGGGTCATACCCACTGATGACTTCCATCAAAAGGGCTACATCCTTTGTTCTCCTTCCAAAGGGACCTATCTGGTCCAAGGAGGAGGCAAAGGCCACAAGGCCATACCGAGATACCCTTCCGTAGGTGGGCTTTAGCCCGATCACACCGCAAAAGCTGGCGGGCTGTCTAATGGAGCCTCCCGTGTCCGAACCAAGGGACAGTGGGGCAGACAAAACCGCCACCGCTACCGCAGAGCCACCAGAAGAACCTCCGGGAACCCTTTCCAAATCCCAAGGATTTTTGGTGGGGAAGAAAGCAGAGTATTCAGTGGAGGAACCCATGGCAAACTCGTCCATGTTGGTCTTTCCCACAATAAGGGCTCCCGCTTTCTTTAGCCTTTCTATCACAGTGGCATCGTAGGGAGAGATGTAGCCTTCCAAAATCTTTGATGCACAGGTGGTAGGATAGCCTTCCACGTTTATGTTGTCCTTTATGGCTATGGGGATACCGTAAAGGGGATAATCTTCTGGATCTTTCCCTTCCAACTCCTTGGCTTGCTGTAGGGCTTGTTCGTAGGTAGGTGTGATGTATGCTTTGACTTTTTCTTCTGTCTGGGAGAACCTCTCATAAAAGGCCTGAACTACCTCGGAAGGTTTGACCTCCTTTCTTTTCAAAAGTTCAAGCAGTTCAAAAACAGATTTTTGCCAAAGCATTTACATGTATTTTACCATAACCAA
>JAEMPM010000118.1:10205-11581 GCA_022759285.1 Thermocrinis sp. | reverse complement strand
AAACCCAAGGAGGTGTAGCATGAGTGTAGCAACTATGAACGAGCTTTTAGAGGCAGGTGTCCACTTTGGACACAGCAGGGGTAGATGGAACCCCAAGATGGCTCCCTTTTTGTATGGAGTAAGGCAGGGGATCCATATAATAGACCTAAACAAGACCCTTGTCTATCTCAGGCAAGCTTATCACTTTATAGCAGACAGCGTAGCCCAGGGAGCCGAGGTACTCTTTGTGGGTACCAAAAAGCAAGCAAAGGACATAATAAAGGAAGAAGCAGAGAGATGCGGAGCCCACTATGTCAACGAAAGGTGGGTAGGTGGCCTGCTGACCAATTTTGCAACTGTCCGCAAAAGTATCCTTAAGTTGCAAACCCTTGAGAGAATGGAAGCTGAAGGCGTCTTTGATGTTCTACCCAAGAAAGAAGTTAAAGCTCTGCGGAAAAAGATGGAAAGGCTACGCAAGTTGTACGGTGGCATAATTAACATGAAAAGGCTACCAGACATCATTTGGGTGGTAGATACGGTGAGGGAAAACATAGCGGTTCAGGAGGCAAAGAAGTTGGGTATAACTGTGGTAGCCATCGCAGACTCTAACTGTGACCCTGATGTTATAGATTACCCAATTCCCGGCAACGACGATGCCATAAAGTCTATAAAGCTTTTAACATCAAAGATAGCAGACGCAGTCCTCGAAGGAAAGACAAGAAGAGAGTCCTTGGGCGAAGAAGCAGTTGAAGTTGCTAAGAAGAGGGTGATTACCATAGCAGAAGAAGAAAAAGCCCTCTTTGAAAAGGCTATGGAAATGTCTGAGAAGTATGAATACATAGACAAGGGCGCTGAGGAGCTTGAGTGATGCAGGAGGAAGAAAGGCTTTCTGAAGAAACGCTAGGCGAGAAACCTGCTGAGGAGAAGGTTTCAGAGCAGTTGGAGGAAGAGGAAAAAAAGTGTAAGGAGTTAGAGGAAAAGCTAGTCAAACTTGAAAACATAGCCAGGGTTGCCAACCAGAGACTTGTGGAGCTCCAAAGGGAGTATGAGCTACTTAAGGAAAGATACAGGAGGGATATAGAGGAATTCAGAAGATACGGGTACGACCGGTTTGCTTTGGATGTTTTGGAAGTCTTGGATAATCTGGAAAGGGCCCTCGAGAGTAAAGCGGAAAGCGTCCAGGCGTTAAGAGAGGGGATCGAGTTAATATACAGACAGTTTTTAAGCGTGTTGGAAAAGCACGGTATAAGGGCTATAGAGTTAGAAGGCAAAGAATTTGATCCAAACTTGGCAGAGGCAGTGGATAGAGAACTCTCCTTTGACTATCCTCCCAACACCGTTCTGAGGACATTAAGGAAGGGTTATTACCTTCACGATAGAGTCCTGAGACCTGCTAG
>JAEMPM010000118.1:0-10105 GCA_022759285.1 Thermocrinis sp. | reverse complement strand
TGAGGACATTAAGGAAGGGTTATTACCTTCACGATAGAGTCCTGAGACCTGCTAGGGTGGTAGTTTCTTACTCAGAGGAAGAAATAACTTAAATAAATTTTGGAGGTGCTATCATGATCCTACATCCGCTCTTTTCCTATCCTGCTATCTTGTTAGCTATTGTGGTATTCTCTATATATATTTTGAGCTTTCTTTTTGGGAGAACCGACCTTCGTAGGTATGCCATATATGGACACGTCCTTCTCTGTGTTCTTCTGATTTTAGCAGTGATCTCTGGTTTCAAAGTTGCAGAGATTCCATTGGTAGCTTCAAAGATACCCTTTCTGTGGGGCTACCCTCATAAATTGGGCGGCATGTTGTTGACTGGTTTTTCTCTACTTAGCCTTATATACTTCCTGCTTAAAACTGAAGGTTCCAAAAAAGTGGGCATACTTTTAGCCCTCTTTGGGCTGCTTATCGTTCTCCTTCAGTTTATAACAGGTTGGATGCTAAGATTGGTCTTTTTCTCCTAATATCTGGAATAATTTTAATTTTGACGTCTCACCCGCTACAAGTTTTATTCTGTCTTTCTTAACTCCAAAATATATTGAAAGTAGCTCCACGATTCTTGCATTTGCTTTACCTTTTTCTGGTGCCTCCTTTACAGCTACTTCGTAAAAGTCCTCTCCGAGTTTTTTTACATACTCTTCTTTTGACCTAGGTTTAGCTTTAACCTTTATTAACATTTTTCTTGTAAGCTTGAAGTGTGTTCAAAAGTAGGGCAGTTACAGTCATGGGTCCTACACCACCTGGTACAGGCGTTATGGCGGAAGCTTTTTCCTTCACTTCCTCAAAGCATACATCTCCCAAAATTTTGTTTCCCACCTTAGTTATTCCTACATCTATAACTATTGCACCCTCTTTTACCATATCCCCCCTTATCAGATGGGGTACCCCAGTAGCGGAGATTAGCACGTCTGCTTGAGTGGTGTATTTTTTTATGTCTTTAGTGTGAATGTGGCATACGCTAACAGTAGCATCCCTCCAAAGCATAAGGGCACTAAGAGGTCTCCCCACAATAAATCCTGCCCCCACTATAACCACATCCTTGCCCTTTAGGTCTATTTGATAGTGTTTGAGCAAAAGGTCTATGCCCAAGGGTGTGCATGGAATAAAACCGCCCTCTAACCTGCCCAAGAGCCTTCCCATATTCTCCGGATGAAAACCATCCACATCTTTCCTTGGAGATATGGCTAATATCACCTCTTGCATGGGTATGTGAGGTGGAAGGGGTAGCTGAACCAGTATTCCATCTACATCTTCCCTCGCGTTCAGTTCTGCGATAAGCTCCAAAAGCTCCTCCAACTTGGTGTTGTATGGAAGATGGTAAAGGAGAGATTTTATACCCACCTTTTCGCAGGCTTTCCTTTTGTTTCCCACATAGACCAAACTGGGTGGGTCCTCCCCCACCAATATAACCGCCAAGGAGGGTTCCCTGTAGCCCCTTTGAAGGTAATACTCTACTTCCCTTTTTATGTTCTCCCTAATTTTCTCGGAGACTTCTCTGCCGTCCAATATTATCGCTGAAGTTTCCATTTTGTACCCGCCGGTGTATCCTCCAAAATAATTCCAAGCTTGCCCAACTCTTCCCTTATGTAATCGGATATCTCGTAATGCTTTGCTTTTCTTGCCTTCTCCCTAAGATCGATCAAGAGCTCCAACAACCTTTCATTCACCTTTTGCTCTTCACAACCCTTTTTTTCTCTTCTTTCTCTAATGCACTCATCCTGCTTTAGGTCCTCCAGTATGCCAAAGATACCGGTTGTGTGCTTTAAAAGGGACTTCACCGCGTATTCATAAGCGGAGAGCTCATTAGACCTTATACTCTTTCTCTCAAAGGCGGTTTTCTTTATTTTGTTTAGTTCAGAAACTAGACCAAAGAGATGTGAAAGGCTGGCGGGGGTGTTGAAGTCTTGGCTTAGTTCTTCAAAGAACTTCTCTTCCGCTTCCTTTACCTTTTCAAAGAGAGGATGGGTTCCAGAACTCTCTTCTATGGGCAAGTTTTTCAAAAGCTCCAGGTCTGTTATAGCACTTTTTAGTCTTTCGTAAGCCTTCTTTGTTTCCTCCATCTTTTCCCAAGAGAAGTCCAGGGGACTTCTATAGTGGGTAAATAAAACCAGGAGCCTTAGTACATCTGGATGGTATTTAGAATAGACCTCCTTTAGTGTAATGTAGTTTCCCAAAGATTTAGACATTTTTTGCCCACCAACTGTAACCAGTCCGTTGTGCATCCAATAGCGAGCAAAAGGCTTTCCAGTGCATGCTTCCGCCTGGGCTATTTCGTTTTCATGGTGGGGGAAGACCAGATCAAGCCCCCCTGCATGGATATCGATGGTCTCTCCCAAGTGCTTGAAGATCATTGCCACACATTCGGTATGCCATCCTGGTCTTCCGGGACCCCAGGGAGAATCCCACGCGGGTTCTCCAGCCTTGGCAGACTTCCACAGGGCAAAATCTAATGGGTTTCTTTTCTTCTCGGAAGGTTCTACTCTTGCACCCGCTTCCAACTCCTCTGGGTTCCTTTTGGAAAGCTTACCATACTCTGAAAAAGCAGATACAGAAAAATACACATCTCCACCCGATTCGTAGGCATAACCCTTCTCAATAAGCTTGGATATAACCTCTATGATCTCTGGGATGTGTTCGCTTACGCGGGGCTCCACATCCGCTGGCCTTACACCTATAGCTTCCATATCCTCGTAGTAGCTGGCTATATATCTGTTGGCTATAGTCATAAAAGGTACACATTCACTCTTTGCCCTGTTTATGATCTTGTCATCTACATCGGTGAAGTTTCTAACAAACTTTACCTTGTATCCCAAGTGTTCAAGGTATCTCCTGAAGACATCAAAAACAATGAGACTCCTGCCATGTCCCACATGGGAGTCATCGTAGACTGTCACACCGCAAACGTACATCTTCACCTCTGGAGGATTTAGAGGCACAAACTCCTCAAGCTTTCCGCTAAGGGTATTGTATATCTTCAAACCCATCGGTAAAAATTTTATCAGAATAGGGTATCATACTAAGGCTTCCTCTATCTCCTTTAAGCTTACGACTTCTTCGGGATGGGCGATTCTACCCAACACTGCGCTCGCTGCAACTACCGCAGGGTTTGCCAAGTAGGCTTCGCTCTTTGGATGTCCCATCCTTCCAGGAAAGTTTCTGTTGGAAGTAGATATGCACCTTTCCCCTTCTGCCAGAACGCCCATATGACCACCAAGACATGGACCACAGGTGGAGACAGAAACCACGCACCCAGCCTCTAAGAATATGTCAATAAGACCTTCTTTCAGAGCCTGCATATAAACTTTCTTAGAAGCTGGGATCACTATACACCTAACATAGGGGTGTACCTTTCTTCCCTTCAATATTTTTGCAGCGATCCGAAGGTCCTCTATCCTTCCGTTGGTACAGGAGCCTATGAAGGCTTGGTCTATGCTTATGTGAGTGGATTCACTTACCGGATGAACATTGGAGGGTAGATAGGGCCATGCTACCAAAGGTTCCAACTTGCCTGCATCCCACTCGTAAATTTCGGAATACTCTGCATCTGGGTCGCTATGATAGATCTTCCAAGGTTTTTTTGCCCTCTGGGATACATACTCTATGGTCTTTTCATCGGGTGCAATTATGCCGTTCTTTGCCCCCGCCTCCACTGCCATGTTGGTGATTGTAAAACGCTGATCCATAGAAAGGTGTCTTATAGCTTCTCCTTCAAACTCCATAGCTTTGTAGAGGGCTCCATCTACGCCAATTTGCCCTATGGTATGCAAAATCAGGTCTTTGCCCATTACCCATGGGGAAGGCTTTCCGTAGAAGATGAACTTCATGGAGTGGGGAACTCTTAGCCAGGTTTCTCCTGTTGCCATGGCGTAGGCTATGTCGGTGGAACCCATACCGGTAGAGAAAGCTCCAAGGGCACCGTAGGTGCATGTGTGAGAGTCAGCACCCACCACCAGGTCGCCGGGAACCACTATGCCTTCTTCTGGTAAGATCGTATGTTCTATACCCTCTCCTTCCTGGAAGAACCACTTTATATTGTGCTTTTTAGCAAAGTCTCTGACTATCTTTGCCTGCTCGGCGGACTTTATATCCTTGGCGGGCACAAAGTGAGAAAGGACCAAGGCAATTTTTTCTGGGTCGAAGACCTTGTCTATGTTGTATTTTTCAAGGATCTTTATAGCCAACGGTGCTGTTACATCGTTTGCCATTGCCAGGTCTATCTTTACGGTTACTAAATCCCCCGGCTTTACTTCCTTCTTGCCAGCATGGTCTGCAATGATCTTTTCAGTTATCGTCATTCCCATCTTTTTACCTCCTTGTTTAATTTTAAACTTTAACCTCCTCTTTGGCAGGTTCCTTCTTAAATTCCTCTTTCTTGCATTCGTTCTTTACTTCGACACCGTAGAGTTTAAGTACTTCTACAAACTCCTCACACGAAATCGTTTCTTTTTCAAGGAGCTTTTTAACCACAGCCCTCAAAGGCTCTTTATAAGTTTCTATGATAGCCTTGGCAGTCTCGTAAGCTTCTGTCAAGATTCTTTTGACCTCTTCATCTATATCCTTTCTCATTTCCTCGCTTATGTCTATAGAGGTGGTCATACCACCCAAAAATGGATTAACCACACGCCTTACTGCTACGGGACCCACCTTTTCGCTCATTCCCCACATAGAAACCATCCTGTAGGCAAGTTCCGTTGCTCTTTGCAGGTCGTTCTCCGCACCTGTGGTTATACCCTCTTTACCATAAAAAACTTCTTCTGCCGCCCGCCCACCAAAAAGGACGATAAGCCTGCCCATTAGATCCTGTCTGTCGTACATATGCTTGTCGTCAATGGGTAACTGTTGGGTAACACCCAAAGCCATGCCCCTCGGTATGATGGAAACCTTGTGGAGGGCATCGGAGCCTGGCACCATCAAACTCATTATGGCATGCCCTGCCTCGTGGTAGGCTATCTTCTCTTTCTCCTTGGGAGATATGACCATACCCTTACGCTCCAAGCCCATGGTAACCCGGTCTATGGCTTCCTCTATGTCTTCCATCTCTATGTATTCTTTCCCCTTCCTTGCAGCTAGAAGTGCTGCTTCGTTGAGGATGTTCTCAAGATCTGCGCCGGTGAAACCGGGCGTTGCCCTTGCCACAATTTCTAGATCTACGTTAGGTGCAAGCTTTTTGTTCCTAGCATGCACTTTGAGTATTTCGTACCTTCCACGAATATCGGGCTTTGGAATATAAATTTGCCTGTCAAACCTTCCGGGTCTGAGTAGAGCTGGATCCAGTATATCCGGCCTGTTGGTAGCGGCGATGACTATTATGCCCTCGGAGGTGTCAAAGCCGTCCATTTCCACCAAAAGCTGGTTTAAGGTTTGTTCTCTTTCATCGTGTCCTCCTCCCAAGTTAAAGGCACTCCTTGACCTTCCAACTGCGTCTATTTCGTCTATGAAGATGATGCAGGGAGCATGTTTTTTTGCGGTTTCAAAAAGGTCTCGCACCCTTGCCGCACCAACACCCACAAACATTTCCACAAAGTCAGAGCCAGAGACTGATATAAAGGGTACGTTGGCTTCTCCTGCTATTGCTTTTGCCAAAAGGGTCTTTCCTACCCCCGGCTCACCATAGAGCAGAACCCCCTTCGGAGGTCTTCCGCCCAACTTTTGAAACCTTATGGGGTCCTTCAGATACTCTATAATCTCCTTTACTTCTTCCTTTACCTCGTCCATCCCTGCTACATCGTTAAGGGTTACCTTTGGCTTTTCGTCAATATAGACCTTTGCCCTGCTTTTGCCAAAGCTGAAAGCACCCCTTGCGCCACCTCCACCCCCACCGCTAACTTGTCTCATCATGTAGATCCATATACCAATAAAGAGCAGTATGGGTAGCCAAGAAACTAAAAAGGTTAGCCACCATCCGCCATGCTCCTGAACTACTACCTCTACCCTAACGCCCTTCTCTATGAGCTGGCTAACTATGTCTGTTCCCGGTGGCAATCCCGTTTCTATCTTTTGTCCATCAGCGGTTATACCCACAAGGATGTTATCCCTTATCTTTACCTCCTTTAGCTTGCCTTCCTTTGCCAGTTCAAGAATGGTGTTTATTGATGTCCTTACGCCCGTGTCTCTTTCTGAACCGTTAAACACATTAAAGGCGAGGATCATAAAACCAATGATAAGGATCCATATGAAAATGTTTTTCACCCACTGCATAAGAGATTAAAATAGCCCTACCCTTATACTTTTCAAGCTAGTTCAACCCTGTTTTTACCTTTACTTTTCGCAGAATAGAGGGCGCTGTCCGCCCTTTGGATCATACTGTCTATGGTATCACCCTCCCGGTAAGTAGTGGCACCTATGGAAACGCTCAGGGGACCGTATCCGTCCATACTTATAGCGTTTATTAGCTTTCTTAGCTTTTCTCCGATAGGAAGAGGATCCGCAGTATGTGGTAGGAGGAGCAAAAATTCCTCACCGCCCCACCTTATGGCTATGTCGCTCTTTCTTATGCTTTTCTTTATGGCTTTTGCTACTTCGCGCAGAGCAAGGTCCCCTGCCAAGTGCCCAAGCTCATCGTTGATCTTTTTGAAGTTGTCCATGTCAAGCATGAGAAGAGAGAAGGGAACCCCATACCTTTGGGCTTGATAGAGCAAGTTTTCAAACATTTTAATGCCTGCATGTCTGTTCAGAAGTTTTGTAAGTTTGTCGGTAATTGCCAAATAAAAGAGTCTCTTCTCCCTTTTCTTTTCCATTGTTATGTCCACGAGGGTAACAAGCAAATGTTCTTTGTTTCTGTATATTACCACATGCCCCGCGAGCTTGAACCATTTAACTTTTCCTGTTTTTGTCGTGAACCTCAAAATGGATTCCAAAGATTTCCTGGGGTCTACTGTTCTTTTTTTTATTATCCTTTTTGCTCTTTCTAAATCTTTTGAGTTCACAAAAGCAAATGCACTTTTCCCTATAACCTCTTCCTCTTGGTATTTGAGCGTTCTAAGAAAAACTTTGTTAGCATAAACAATCTTGTCCTCCTGGAAGTCATACAGGATCACACCATTTGTATTGTTCTCCGCGAGGAGCCTAAAGAGCTCTTCCTTTTCATAAAACTCGGATATATCCATCACATAGCCGTAATAGCCAACTATGTTGCCTTTGTTGTCTTTGATGCTTACCGTATGGTCAAACACCCATCTTACCTTTCCATCTTTTGTCACGATCCGGTAGGGCTGATGGGTCCAAAAATCCTTGTTAGCGTTTGTGTAGGTTGCTACCTCTTGGGAGACCCTTTCTAAATCCTCCGGATGAATAAGGGATGCGTAGTTTATCTCACCGTCTAAAAACTCATCCACTGTATATCCTGTGAGATCATAAACACTTCTGGAAGCATTCTTGACGGGCCAACCCTCTTTGTTTTCCCACAAAAAGAAAGCAAGGGGACCTGAATTTATCAAAAGCTCTGGTTTTAGCCGGGCAGTATCGAAAGCGGACATTAACTCCTTCAAGGGGATGTATAGCTCCAAAAAGAGGTCATGCTCGGGCATATAAACTGTCTTTACCAAACAGTATTCTTCTCCCTTCTCGGTGTTGTGTTTGTGAACGACAGAATATTCTTTTAGACCTCTTTCTGTCATCTCCTTTATGGGACAAGGATAGTCTTTATGAAGGTGGCAAGGTTCAGAAAAGGAATAAATTAGCTGGTAGCAAGTCTGATAGCCTTGAGGATAAAGTTCCTTTGCGCGTTTGTTCATAAAAACCACTCGATAGTTTTTGTCTATCAGGAAAGCGGAGAAAGGAAGAATGTCCAACGACTGCCTCTCAAAGGCTAACTCCCCCATAGGCTTAAGAATTTTAAGCAATTTTTCAAGCGTTTTAAAATCCTTTCTATTGTCCAGCAGATTCTGAAGGTAACCTTTCTTTTTCTTGTTCTTGAGAGGAAAACACTTCTTTCCTCCTTAAATTATCAGATAAAGTATAAACCCCGTTAATAACCCTGCGACCAGATCGTCCGCCATAACACCATGCCCTTTGGGCATTCTCTCAAAAAGATTTATTGGGAAAGGCTTGAGAATGTCTAAAAGCCTAAAAAGAACAAAGGCCAAAAGTAGCGTTTTTAGAGTAGGCTCAAGAAACAAAAAGGCAGAAAAGTATCCTACTATTTCGTCTATTACCACGCTTTCTGGGTCCTCCTCTCTTGTAAGTTCCATCATGTATTCCGCAGATTTGACCCCAAGAAAATAAAGGAAAACGCCTACCAAAAGCACCAGCCACCACTTAAAACCAAAAAGGTAGGCCAATGGCACCCCCAAAAGAGTTCCCACCGTCCCCGGCGCATACCTAAACCTTCCAAGGTAAAAACCAGTGGCAATTAGCTCCCAGTTCATCCGATTATTTTTATAAAGCTCTTCTTCTTTAGGTTTTGCAAAAGCTCTTTTTTTCTCTCTTCAAGCTTTTTCTGAAGTAGCTCCTCTCTTAGCTCTTCCAAAGACTTTCCTTTATACTCTTCTTTAACTTCCAGTACCTTAGCTACGTATATGTGCTCTTTGTCTTCTCCAAAGACTAGATCTCCCACTTTAGCGTTCCAAACTTCCTTATCAAGACTCTCCACCAGTTCCCCTTTCTTTACTAAAAGTGTCTCCACCTCCAGCCCAAGGGCTTTGGCAAGTTCCCGCGGATCCTTGGTTTTCTCAAGGGCTTTCATAAGCCTTTCTGAATCCTTTTTATCTACCACTAACACCTCCACCAACCTTTTTACCTCCACCTCTCCCCTTTTGAGCTTTTCCAACTCCAACTCCAAGGAAGACACGTTTACCTCTTTCAAAAGTACAGCATATACGCCCTGACTAAATAAGAGCTCTTTTCTTAAAAACTCCTTAAGATCCCTTAGTGTAAGTCCTTCCTTTTGAAGTTCCTCTTGTAGTCTTTCAAGGCTCATGTTGTTAGCCTGTGCTATTTTGACCAGGGCTTGGTCCAGAAGCTCCTCTTGTACGCCAACGCCTTTTCCCTGAAGGAACTGATTGATGAGCCATATATCCACAAGCTTTGAAATCACTTCCTTCTTGTTCGTGGTGTTGTAAAAGAGCATACCCAGTTTCACATCGCTTTCAAGGATAGGGTCTCCATTCACACACGCCACTACCCTATCTACCAGCCCTTGGGCAAAGGAAAAAACTACTAAAGCTGTGAAAAGTAGAATTCCACGTGATAGTTTCTTAAGGTTTTCTCCAGCCATTCCTTTAAAACCTCCTGTCTTTTTTCCCTTATAAGTTTGACCCTAACCATGGGTTTAGCTTCCTCTAACGGGAGAATACCCTCTTTTCTCCTTCCCACCACCCTAAAAACTACATAGCCCGCCTCCGTGTATATGGGTTTTGAAACCTTTCCTACCTCGTAAGGGCTAAGTTGTGTCCTTAACACATCTGGCAATGCTTGTATAGAGTACCATATGGCTTTTCCCTTTTTAACTCCTTTTATATCATCCCAAAGCTCTATTCCCCTTGATAGCCTGTAGTAAAGTTCGTTGGCACTCTCTAAACTATCTGCCACAAAGCGTTCTAACCTAACTTGAGCGGGCATCTTAAAGTCCCTAAGGTTCAAATAATAGTAGGCTACCACTTGATTTTCGGTAATCTCGGAACCTTTATAGAGTCTTTCTGCGATCTTGTCCACTAAAAGCTCCGTCCTTATGAAATAAAGAGCTATCGGGCTTAGGTGTTTTGAGCCTATGTTCTTTTGTATGTAATCCTCCACCTCCTTATCTTTTAAGCTTATACCCATCTTTTTGGCTTCTTGCCTTATAACCTTGGATCTGACGAGCTCCACCAGAAAGTTTTGCACATCTTCCTTTGTTGCCCTTGCTATTGGTAGATGCAGTATTTCCCTCCAGTAGGAGTTAAAGTATTCATAAAGTTCATCCCTCTTTATAACTTCTGAGCCCACTCTTGCCACCACAGAGGCACTCGAAAAGCCAAAAAAGGCTAATAATATGAGAACTAAGAGCATGTTATAATTTTAAATCCTAAGCGGGTGTGGCGGAATTGGCAGACGCGCGGGACTTAGGATCCCGTGGGCTTAT
>JAEMPM010000047.1:1682-11815 GCA_022759285.1 Thermocrinis sp. | reverse complement strand
AGCAAGGGATTATAATTGTTTTCCATGTATTACTTTCTGACAGTACTTTTTATAATGGTTGCCCTGCTTCTCATAGTGGTGGTTTTAATGCAGAGGGGCAGGGGAGATGTGGGTAGTGCTTTTGGTGGTATGGGACAGGGAGTCTTTGGTCCCGGTGGCGTGGATACCATACTTACCAAGGCAACTTATTGGCTTGGCTTTATGCTCATGGGCATAGCTCTGCTTATAAGCTTTTTCCATCCCTCAAAAAGGGCTTCTCTTTTGGAAAATGAAGGTAAAGGACCTAATACTCAAACCCAGCAAAGTGTCCCAAAGGGACAGACAGCTCCTTCTGGCACACCTTCTGGGGGTAAAACCCCCTGAGCTCTATCTGAAAATGGAGGAAGAAGTCCCCCTTCATCTTTTGGAAGAGTACAAAAAATCTATAAAAAAGCTTGAGGAAGGTTATCCATTGCAATACCTTATTGGAGAATGGGACTTTTATGGGAGAACATTTAAGGTGGTAGAGGGGGTTTTGATCCCAAGACCCGAAACAGAACTTTTGGTGGAGAAAACTTTGGAGCTTTTGGATTCTCAGAGGGATTACACAGGCTTAGAGATAGGAGTAGGGAGCGGTTGTATTGCCATTACATTGCTTTTAGAAAGGAAAAGGCTGTTTATGTATGGCACGGATATAAATCCAAAGGCTTTGGAACTTACAAGGATAAATGCAGAGAACTACGGTGTTTCTCAAAGGCTTAAACTTTTGCAAGGCAAAGATTTTGAACCTGTAAAGGGCCTTCGCTTTGATTTTGTGGTTTCTAACCCTCCTTACATACCGGAGGATCTTTGGGAAACTTTACCCGAAGGTGTAAAGCTAGAAGGTAAAGATGCTCTGATAGGTGGCAAAAAGGGTTGGGAGTTTTACGAGAGATTTGCCCAGCAGGTGGGAGATTTTCTCAAAGAAAATGGCTTTTTTGTTTTGGAAATAGGGCATGACCAAGGGCAGATAGTCCGAGAACTACTTAAGGATTATTCCCCTAAAATTCTCAAAGATTACTCAGGGCAAGATAGGGTAGTAATAGGATGGAAATCTTAGGGTTACTGTTTGCTGTAGTTTTCTTTATCATATTGGAGGGGATATTTTCTGGCTCAGAGATTGCCCTAGTAAAGACAGACAGGAGTAGAATTCTTGCCCTGTACAAAAAAACCAAGTATGAGTTTTTGATAGATTTTTACGAAAATCCAGAGGACTACATAACTCTAACAATGCTTGGATACACTGTTAGCATAGTTCTTGCCACTACCTTTTACACATTGATAATCTTCAATTTGGCGAAAACCTTTAAGTTCCTATCTGGTTTGGAGGTACTTTTTTCTGCCACCCTTGTGATCTTTACTCTTATTTTTGGCGAATTTGTTCCAAAGGGTCTATTTCACAAACACTCAGAAAAAGTTTTGGTGCCAAGCCTCTGGTTTTTGAGCAAGCTAAAAAGAGTTCTTCTGCCTATTCTTAAGACGGTTAGGATTCTGAGCCGGCAAGTGAGCAAAAGATTAGAAGGGTTATCTAAGGAAAAGCTTTCCCGAAGGGACCTGTTGGCAATAGAAGAGGAACTCGCGGAAGGAGAGGAGCTAAGGCTTGCGATAAAGCTACTGTCTGCAAGGGATACTTACCTTTCGGAGGTGTTAAAGCCCATCCACCAGGTGGTCATGATCAGTGAAAACGCCACCGTAGAGCAGGCAATAGCAGAGATGAAAAGGAGCGGATATAAAAAACTGCCCGTTTATAGGGGCAGGGTGGATGAGATTGTGGGATATGTAGACATGTTTGATTTAGCGGAGTGGTATGGAAGAAATCTTAGCATAAATAACTTTATTAGACCTGTTGCGGTCTTTCCTGAGTTTGCGTCTTTGCAAGAAGCACTTGAGACCTTTAAAAGCACCAAGGAGGGTATGGGAATAGTGGTAGATGAGTTGGGAGTGGTTTTGGGTATTGTTACCGTTGATGACCTATCTTCCTTCTTTATGGGAGGCTTGGGTCAAGAAGAGTTAGAAGAGGATCGGGTCGTAGAGATAGAAAAGGATAAGTGGATCGTGGATGGTCGCTTTCAGATAGAGGACCTTGAAAGGCTTTTGGGCGTAGAGCTTCCCAAGGGACCTTACTCCACCGTCGCGGGGCTTTTGATCTATCATCTGAGGCGGATCCCCAAAAAGGGAGAGCAGACAAACATCCAAGGTATTATTTTCAAAGTGGTTCAAGCAAATGAGAAGAGGGTGCAAAAGGTTATAGTCGAGAAGGCTTCTTCTTAACTAACAAAGACGCCACTACCGAGATAAATATGGCGCTGAAGATCAAAAGTAAAGACACAAAAACCGGTATTTTATAAAACTCTGAGATCAACATTTTCACGCCAATGAAAGCTAAGATGAAAGAGAGCCCATAGTGTAAAAAGTGAAAGAGTGGCAAGATGGCAGAGGTGGCAAAGTAAATTGATCTGAGCCCCAATATGGCAAATATGTTTGAAGTATAAACTATGAAAAGATCCTTGGAGATGGCCAGTATCGCGGGTACCGAGTCGATGGCAAACATAATGTCTGAGCTTTCTACAAAGAGAAGGGACAAAAACAGTGGTGTAGCATAGAGCTTGTTGCCCTCTCTCACAAAGAATTTTCCATCTTCGTAGGTATGTTTCAGAGGTATGAGCCTTTTGGCTACCTTATAGACTATTGTTTCTTCTGGGTGAAATTCTTTTTCCTCTGTAATCAAAAGCTTTATAGCGGAGACAATGAGGATTACGCCAAAGATGTAAATTACCCAGTGGAAAAGCTTTATAAGTTCAATGCCCGCAAAAATAAAGATCGCCCTAAAGACTATTGCCCCAAAAACTCCCCAAAAGAGTACCTTGTGTTTGAACTCTTCAGGTACTTTAAAGTAGGAAAATATAAGAATGAACACGAATATGTTGTCCAAGCTTAAGGCTTTTTCCAGGGAATAGCCTGCTATGTACTCCAAAAAGGCTTGTGTTCCCTTGGTGTAATACACATAGCCAGAAAAGGCAAGACCAACTCCGATCCAAAAGGTAGACAGAATCAGCGATTCTTTTACGGATATTTTATGAGGGTGTCTGTGAAAAATAAATAGGTCCAAAAACAGGGCAAGAAGGACTACAGAGCCAAAGATTATCCAATTTAGTTCATTCATTTAAGGTTTTCTTTATTCGGTCTATCACCCTAACGGGTAGCGGATCATAGCCATAAAATTCCGCCAAATATAAGCTAACCCAATCTCCAAGGTAAGCAAGATATAAAAACCTCTCCTCTAAAGTAGCTCCCTTGCCTTGTAGCACTATGGGAACCAAGCCCAACTCCTTAAGGAGCCCCTCTGTGATTTGAACCCTTTTTTTAACTCGTGGATGATCCTCTGGATCCCACAGGATAATAAAATGGCAGAGGTTCCTTGTTATTGGATTGTCAAGCCCTGCAACTTCATTGTGGTGGAGCTCGGGTAATGTGGCGATGTAGCAAAGGGTTTTGGAATTTTCATTGATCTGAGTTTTCCATCGGAAGGCTATGGGTTCTGTTAGCGGTGTGCTATAAACTATGGGAATGTAATTCTGAATAACTTGAGCAATGCGGTAAGCGGTTTCTTTTATCTCTCCTTTGTTTTCTTCCAAGTGCTTTCTTATTCTCTCTATAGTATCCTTTTTTCCAAATAAGCTCATAACTGCCGATAACATAAAACCAAAGGCGTAACGTGGAGCATAGTTAGAGGGGACAGCTACAAAGTCTAAACCTTCCCTCTGGGCGATCTCCTTTAGCTTACCCCCAGAGCTGACGCAAACAATCTTTAACCCCCTTTTTATTCCCTCGTCCACCACGCTCAGGGTTTCTTCCGTGTTTCCGCTGTAGCTGATAGCTACCAAAAGCCAATCTTCCCTCACATAAGGAGGCAGTTCATAACCTCTCAAAGAGAGAACAGGAACAGCCACTCCATCCTTTTCTAAAAAGAGCTTTATTACATCCCCTACAATTCCAGAGCCACCCATTCCAATAAAAGCAATCCCTTTGTACGCACTGGGAGATATAGGAGTAGTTTCATAAACAACGAATTGTTCTGGCAATCTTTCTATCCATTCTTGTGCTTTCACTGGAAAACCTCTCTCCTGGTCTTGATTTTATTACAGGCCAAAGATTACCTGCTTGCCCGACTGGGTTGACAAAGGAGTTTGATGTCTTAGAAGATTCAAAGAAAATTCAAGGTTATTGTATAAGGTTATGGAGTAATTGTCCCAAAAGACGCAGGTGCCAGCAAGGCAAAAATATCCACCGCTGGTGGGTGCCATCTGCTCTGCAATGAGCAAGGTGTAGTTGCCCATGTTGGAAACTGCGGTGTCTTCTCCTTTGACCACCACCTTTATATCAGGCATAAGAGGCTTTATAGACGCAGTGCATGCGAGCATGATTTTTTCTACATTAACTTCGTTTTTTTGATTTCTGTTGTATCTTCTGATTTTTGAGGTTACTACAAAATACTTTTCTCCGTTGTGGTTGTTTACCTCGTCAATCACCTCATCTGGGTTTAGCTCCATGCCGAACCTTCTTGCTAGGGTGTTGCAGGTGTCCGCTATGTGATCCTCGTTTTTATAGTATCCGCCCAGTATGACCTTTTTTCCAAGCTCCCGAACCCACTTTTCTACCTCCTCCGCCTCCTTTTCAGTAAAGGGGATTTCTGGATAGTTGAACACGATCGTATCATAGTCCTTTAGCTTTTCCCAACGATCCACTTCCTCTATGATTATGTTGTGTTTCTCTGCCTCCCTTTGAAGGATTGAAAAGTAGTAGTAGTCCGTAACGGTAAATTCCTGATGGGTTATACTCCAACCTACCTTGGTTATCATAAGTCCTTTATTTTATCACACTATCACATTTACAAAGGACCTATCTCCTCGTCTCACCACTTCTATGCGTTGGTCGAACTTCTCTGCCAGATCCTCCAGATGGCTTATGATCCCTACCATTCTGTTGACATTGAGCTTTATCATCTCAAAAAACTGAGATAGTTCCTCCCTCGTTTCCCTGTCAAGGCTACCAAAACCCTCATCAATGAAAAGACTTTCTATGTGTGCGTTCTTGGATATTATGTCACTTACTCCAAATGCTAAAGAGAGACTTGCCAAAAAGGTCTCTCCACCGCTTAAGGTGCTTACGCTTCTCTTGTGTCCGGAGAGCCTGTCTATTACCAGGATATCCGAACCTTCTAAGTCATACTCGTAGGTACCAGATGTGAATTTTTGCAGGTAGAAGTTGGCTCTTGCTACGATCTTTTGAAGCATGATCTGACTCAAAAATTCCTGAAGCCTGTCTGCCCTAAAGTCCCTTTCAAGGATTCTGTATATACCCTCTTTCCTCTGAAGCTCCTCTTGATCCTTCAAAAGCTCTTCCCTCTTTTTTAATCCTTCCTCTATGCGCGTTTTCTGTTCCCTTAAATGTCCAAGCTGAACACTTTTGCTTTTGTACTCTTCTTCCACCTGTTGCATTTTAGCCCTTATCTCTTGAGTAGGTTCTACCCACTCAAAGTTCTTCAGTTCTTCTTTTAGCCTTTGTTCTTTTTCTTTCAACAAGGCAACGTTCCTTTTGTAATCTTCCAACTCTCGCTTTAGCCTTTCTATGTATTCCTTAGGTTTTATAAGTTTTTCTAACTCTTGCACTGTTCCAAGCCCAAACTTCTTTATAGCCGGTTCCAAATTTTTGGCAACCCTTTCCTTTTCCTCCTTTAGGCTTTGTATATTCCTCTCCCTTTCTGAAAGGGCGGTTTGGACCCTTTTCTCCTCCAGTTCTACGATCCTTAGCTGTTCGGAGATAGTGGTATAACTATTTCTTATCATATCCCTTTTGTCTTTAAGTGCTTTTAACTGGATCTGTTTTTCCCTTATATCCTGTTCTTTAACTTCCCAAAATCCTTCTATCGCTAAATACTCCTCTATCTCTTTTATTGAGGTTTGCAATTTTTCTCTTTTACCCTCCAGGGTAGATAGCCTTTCCCTTTTGGCGCTTAGCTCCTCCCTTAAATTCTTAAGTTTTTCCTCTGCCTGTTTTAGCTTTCTTCTGCTTTCTTCTAGTTCAGCCTGAGCCTTTTGTAACTCTCTATATTCCTCTTCAAACCTCTCTTCTTCCTCCCATTTATTTAGCAGTTGCCTTAGCTCCCTCTCCTTTTCCTCTAGAGCAAAAAGCTTGTTCTCTATTCTTGCCTTTTTTTCAAGGTGCTCAGACTCAAGGGCTTTAAGATTATCCAGTTCCTTTTTGATGGTTTCAAAGTTTTCGGAAGGCTCGGTGGGAGGTAGCTGGGTAATTACGTTGCCACACACTGGGCAAAGGTCTCCCTCCTTTAGGTGTGCCCTTATGTGTTCCACATGAAAGCGAATAAGGAAGCTTTCCTTCTCTTTTATGTCTTTCCTAACTTTTTCTAGCTGTTCTTCTAAGTTCTCTTTCTCTTTTTTAAGAAGTTCCAAACTTTCTCTTTCCCTCCTTACCTCATCAAGCTTTATCTTTATGGGATTAAGCTCCAAAAGTCTTTTCTGCTTTTCCTCTAAATCTTCTATCTTCTCCCTTAGCTCCTTTATGTATTTTTCGCCCCTGTCTATTCTCTCAGTTAGATTTCTTATCTCTTCCTCCAAAGTTTTTATCTCTTCTTCTACGTTCTCCAACTCCCTTAACTTTTGCTTTCTTTCTCTATGTTTTTCAAGGGCGTTCTTTAGCCTTTCTAAACCCTTTGTTAGTTGTTCTATTTGCACATCATACTCACCCAATCTTTCCCACTCTTGGCGGTATTTTTCCAACTGTATTTGTAACTGCTCTCTCTGATGGGAGAGCTTAGCGAGTTTCTCTCTTAAACTCTTTATTTCCTTTATCTCCTGTTCTTCCCTTTGGGAAAGACTCTTAAAACTTTCCACGTAGGGAGCGTAGGAGCTTAGCTCTTCCATCACCTGAAGATCCCTCTCGAACTGTTCCATCTCCTCTGCCTTTTCAAGAAGTTCTTCGAGCTGTCTTTGGCACTCTGCAAATTCTTCTTGGAGGCGGTCCCTGTGGGATGCAATATTGAGTTTTTCTTGTAGTTTCTTTTTCTCTTCTTCCAAAAGGTTAAGGTCCTTCTCCAAAAGGGCGATATCTTTGTTTACCCTCTCAAGCTCCTCTTTTGTGGCAAAGCCGAGCTCACGCAGGGATGCGGTTATACTCTCCAAGCGGTTTTCAATCTGTCTTTTTGTTTCCCTTATTAACTCTGCCATTTTCTCAATAAGGGTATCTACACCCAAAAGCTTGTTTAGAATTTCTCTCCTTTGTTGTGGTCTTTCGGGCTTTAAAAATCTATCAAACTGCCCTTGTGGCAAAAGTATAACCTTGGTGAAGGTATCGTAATCAACTCCTAAGACCTTTTTGATCAACTCAGGAAGCTCGTTTGCCTTTACATTCTTAAGCTTGTTCCCTTCCCAGAATCTTACCTCACCCCTTCCCTTCCTCACAGCTCTCTCGATAGCATACCTTTTGTCCCTGACGGAGAATTCCAAGAATACCCTCATATGATCTGTTCCTTTTGAAATCAGGTGTTCGTGGAGGTCTCTTCTATCTCCGTGCCTTGGCACCTTTCCAAAGAGGGCATAGCACATGGCGTCTATTAAGCTTGTCTTTCCTGCTCCTGTTCTACCCTGAATGATAAAAAATCTGAGCCCTGAGAAGTCTACGCTATGCCTTCCTCTAAAGATGGTAAAGTTTTCCAGTTCAAGCCTGATGGGTCTCATGCTGAACTTCGTTCAACAAGCGAAGAACTTCTCTTTCTAGTTCCTCGGATAGTTCTTGATTGTAATTCTGTTTATAATATAACCTGTAAATCTGCAAAAGGTCCAAGCCTTCCACTTCTATGGGAAGATCGTTGGAACTACTCTCAGGTAGTTCCAAATTTAAAAAGACAAGCTTTTCACCCAATACCTGATGCAGTTTTTGGGTTTTCAGATTGAGCATTGGGTCCTTTATGTCCGCCTCCAAGATCACTTTAAAGAGTGCCTTTTGATCTTTTATTTCATCCAGAACCTTGTCAATGCTTTGACCCTTTGCTATCCTCACCTCCTTTAGCTGTCTGTATAGGGAAAGCTCCAGAGCTTGCACCTTTGCTCCAAATTCCTCCAGAACTACTAAATTAACAAACTTCTTTGTGCCCTTTTCGGAAAAATCTATCTGATAAAGGCTGCCCGAGTAGTGAGTAGGTGGAGCTGCTGATTCTATTTTTTGGTTTAAGTGGAGATGTCCAAGGGCCACATAGTGAAAGCTATCGGGTATTTGGTCTGGTCTTATGGCATAGAAACTGCTCACGCTTGCCTCCCTTTCTGAACCAGCAATCTTTCCTTTTTCTACCATGAGATGGGCAAGGAGTATGCGATATTTGTAGCCTTCCACCGCTTTCGCCAAGGCCTTTAGATACTGGGCTACTTTGTGAGAGTAGCTTCTGTGGGCATCCTCCGAGATGGTAGTTAGGACCCTTTCACTGGGATAGGGCAGGCACGCAATGGCTAAGTCTTTGTATTGAAAGATCATATCCTCCACCTTTGGGCTTGGTCTGTCAAAGATATGCAACCTTCCCAACTTTTTGATGCTCGCATAGGCCCTCAGTTTATCGTAGCTATCGTGGTTGCCCGCTATAAGCACCACCTCTATACCCCTTCCTGCCCACTCTGTCAAAAACTCAAGGACCAGACCTTCTGCGGAGTAATCAGGAACAGCTTTGTCAAAGATGTCCCCCGCAATCAGTAAAATATCCACCTTTTCACCAAGACATATATCGGAGACCTGTTCTAAGGCATAAGCTAAATCCTCATTCCTTGATATCTTGTTTAAGGTTTTTCCTGCATGAAGGTCTGATATATGAAGTAGCTTAAACATTCTTTAAGATTTTATCCAACTTCTCCACCAAGGGATTAAGTGGGTCCTCTTTCTTCAAAAGTTTTAGCTTATCTTTGGCTTCCCGTAGCACTATTTGAACTACTTCCTCCGGTGCGTTGGCGTGTTTCATAAGCTCTGTATCTTTTTTATCTATCACTCCAAACTCTACCATAGTGTTTTTCATATAGTCCAGCAAAGGTTGCCAGAAGGGAGTGTGATAGAGGATTATGGGAAATCTATAGATTTTGCCTGTTTGCATTAGGGTCAACGCCTCAAAGAGCTCATCGAAAGTACCAAATCCTCCCGGAAAGATAACGTAAGCCATGGAGTATTTGATCAGCATAACCTTCCGCACAAAGAAGTATTCAAACTTCAAAGATATATTTTGGTATTTGTTGGGTTTTTGCTCTGTGGGAATTTGTATGTTTAAACCCACAGATATAGTCCCCGCGTCATGAGCTCCCCTGTTTGCCGCTTCCATGATCCCTGGACCGCCACCGGTGATTATATGAAAGCCAAGCTTTCCAAGCATAAAGGCGGTTCTGTATGCATGTTTGTAAATTTCGTTTTCCTGACTTAACCGGGAGCTTCCAAAGAAGGTAACCGCAGGACCTACATGGGAGAGGGTATCAAACCCCTCCACAAATTCACTCATTATCTTCAAAACTCTCCAGGTATCTCCCTGTTTTATCTTTAGCTCTTCTATGAGTCTTAGTTGTTCACTGTTCATTTAGGTCCTTTACCATACCCTCTAGCTTTAAAAGGTTCCCTTCCTGGGGCTTGTTTATGTTGTGGGAGTATCTAACCTTTAATACATTTTTCTTTGCGTAATTCTTTTTTTTCTTTGTGTGCTTCTTTTTTGCGTGGCGGGAGGATTTGGCCTTTACCTTCTTCTTTTGCTTACCCGCTTTCTTCTTTGAAGACTTTACATACACCTTCTTTTGTTTATGATGTGTTGCAGCCAAAGAGGGTTCAGGTAATGTGATAGTAGAAAAGATAAAAAGGCTTAAGAATGCAAAAATTAACTTCTTCATATTCCACCTCCTTTGCCTCTTAGGGAGGTGGTTAAATTATAGCATATTCTCTTCTAAAAAGCTTATTGGTTTCCTACCCGCAAAACCCCCATTCAGCTCATGCCAGTACATTATAGTATCTTCGTTTTCTTTCCAGCAGAGTCAGATGTACCTGTTTTTATGAAAGCTCAAGAAATCCACCAGTATTGGGTC
>JAEMPM010000047.1:0-1582 GCA_022759285.1 Thermocrinis sp. | reverse complement strand
GGTCCTGATTATTAACCAGATAGATGCCAAAAGTTAATATCCTCATCCAAGTTCTCCATCATTTTCTCTACCCATCGTGTTAGAATAGAAAATCATGGTGAGAAAAGCAGTTTTACCAGTAGCGGGGTGGGGGACGAGGTTCTTACCAGCTACTAAGGCTATGCCCAAAGAAATGTTCCCAATTATTGACAAGCCAGTAATCCAGTTCATAGTGGAAGAGTGCTTGCATGCAGGCATAGAAAACATAATATTTGTTACAGGAAGACACAAAAGACCCATTGAACACCACTTTGATATAAGCACAGACCTTGAAAAACACTTAGAACAAATGGGAAAAGAAGAGCTTCTAGAAAACATAAGGGAAATTAGCAGGCTCATAAATCCAATCTACGTAAGACAGAAGGAACAGTTAGGTCTTGGTCATGCAGTTCTTGTTTCTGAACCCTTAGTTGGAAACGAGCCTTTCATAGTGGTCTTGGGTGATGTGATTATTGAAGGTGAGAAAAACGTAATAAAGCGCATGTTGGAAATATACGAAAGGTTTGGCAAAAGCGTAGTGGCAGTATTTGAAGTAGATAGAAAAGATGTAAGCAAATACGGCATAGTGGATGGAAAGCTAATAGAGGAAGATATATACCTCATAGATGACCTTATAGAAAAGCCAAAAGAAGAGGAAGCACCCTCAAACCTTGCCATAGTTGGTAGATACCTTTTTACTCCAAAAATCTTTGAAAAACTAAAGATCACACCACCCGGTAAAGGGGGAGAGATACAACTAACAGATGCCATAAGACTTTTGCTTGAAGAAGAAGCGGTTTATGCCCTAAAAATAGACGCAAAGGTGTATGATACCGGAACACCCTTAGGATATCTAACTACCCTTGTGGAGTTTGCCTTAAAGAGAAGTGACATTCGGGATGAGTTCCTAAAATTTATTGAAGGTGTGGTCAGTAGATATATCCAACAGACAGATAGAGTTTGAACTTTTTTAAAAAGTTCCTTTCTCCGGGAAAGGCCAAGTCTAATCTTATGGGTCCAACGGGTGTTTTTACGCCACCCCCAAAGCCAAAGCTATGTTTTATATCTCTTGGTAATCGGTTGGAAGACTCTTCCACCCCTCCCACATCATAGAAAGGTACAAAAACAAAGGAACTCTTCAACGGCACCTCCAACTCCATCCTACCAAAGACATAAGATTTTCCACCCGTTGGACTTCCCACTTCTTCGTAAGAGTAACCCCTTAGGTTGGTTAACCCACCCAAAAAATACCTGTCAAATATGGGTACCGAGCCCCAGGCGGAGCCTCCAGAGACCTTGAAGCTCAAGTTTAAGTTTGTGGTTATGGGAATGAAATAAAAGGTGTTAAGCTCTACTTTTGTATAATTGAAATCTCCAGAAGCCTTTAAAAAGCTCAAGTTCTCATAATGCACCTTACGAGGGTTGAAAATGTCGTCTTTGTACTCCCTCAAAAGAAATAAACCGTATTTATTAAGCCTTGCACTTGTTCCTAAGTATCGGTTATCAGAGATAGAAAAGAATGGACCAAAGGAGGTATATCTAGTTATCCTATAACCCACGCTGA
>JAEMPM010000134.1 GCA_022759285.1 Thermocrinis sp. | reverse complement strand
TATTTCCAGAACCACCCTCTTGCCGGTCTTCCTACCCATAGCGGATAGGATAGTCCTGAGGGCTCGGGCTATTCTGCCCTGCTTGCCTATTACCTTTCCTACGTCTGCCTTGTCCACCCTCAGCTCAATAACTATGGTCTTCTCTCCTTCTATTTCTACCACATTGACCCCATTGGGGTTGTCCACAAGGGACTTGGCAACGATTTCTACAACTTCTCTCAGTTGGCTCATGGGACTACCTCCTTTTTAGATTATTTTTGCGTTTTTGAGTATGCTTTTTGCTCTATCGGTAAGCTCTGCACCTTTTTCAAGCCATTCTTTTACCTTTTCTGGCTTGATATCTAAAAGTTCCTTTCTCTTTGGGTCATAAGTTCCCAAAATATCCACATACCTACCTTCCCTTGGAGAACGGCTATCCATCACCACTATCCGATATATAGGATGATGGGTCCTGCCAAACTTAGAGAGCCTAATCCTCAGTGCCATTTTTTTCCTCCATTCTATTTTATTTATTATAGCATAATTTTCAGGTCTTCGTTCATCTTAGCTACCTTTTCCTTCAACTTTCTGGTGTAATCCTGCAATTTTTTCTCGAGCTCTGGATACTTTATGGAAAGGATCCTGACTGCCAGAAGCCCTGCGTTTGTACCATTACCAATGCCTACAGTAGCCACAGGAATGCCCGCGGGCATTTGAACGATGGAGTGTAGAGAATCAACACCTCCCAAATGCTTTGTGGGTACGGGAACACCTATAACTGGCAGTGTAGTCATGGAGGCGGTCATACCCGGTAGATGGGCAGAACCTCCCGCGCCGGCAATTATTACCTCTATGCCCCTTTCCCTTGCGGTTTTGGCGTACTCAAACATAAGTTCAGGTGTGCGATGGGCAGAGACTACCTTGACCTCACAGGGTATTCCAAACTCCTTCAAAACTTCGTAAGCGGGCTTTAGATATTCCCAATCGGAGATGCTCCCCATTATTATACCCACTAAGGCTTTTTCCATACAAATATTGTAGAATATTTTGCTATGAAACTGATTGCGGGAAACTGGAAGATGAACAAAACCCCCTCCCAAACGAGGGAGTATATAACAAAGTTTTTGGGACTTGTGAAGGATGTCAAAAATACGGAAATTCTCCTTTGTCCTCCCTTTACTTCTCTTTGTGTAGCATGGGAAATGCTGAAGGATAGCCATATAAGGCTCGGAGCTCAGAACTGCCACTATGAGGAAAAAGGAGCCTTTACGGGAGAAATATCCCTTAGTATGCTCAAGGAACTTGGCGTGTCTTATGTTATAGTGGGGCACTCAGAAAGAAGGTGGCTTTTTGGAGAAACTGACGAGATGATAAACAAAAAGGTTATAGCCTGCTTGGAAAAGGGGCTAAGACCCATCCTCTGCGTAGGAGAAAAGATAGAAGATCGAAATGCAGGCATGACCTTAAAGGTGGTGGAAAGCCAACTGAAGCTTGGATTGTCTGGTTTGAAGGATCTAGCAGGCAAGATTGACATTGCTTATGAGCCCGTTTGGGCAATAGGCACAGGAACGCCCGCCACACCGGAGGATGCTCAATTTGTCCATAGGTTTATAAAAGAGCTTTTAGGAGAGGTTAGAGTTTTGTATGGAGGTAGTGTAAATCCAAAGAACGCCAAAGATTTTCTTTCTATGCCTGATGTGGATGGTCTTTTGGTGGGAACTGCCAGCTTAGACCCTGAATCCTTTGCCCAGATAGTAAAGGCTTCTGAAGGAGAGTAAAACAAGCACAAAAAAGGGCAAGGCTCCCAAAAGGGGACTGCGTCCCAGCTCTTGGGCAGTGATCTTTATAAGGTTAAGGCTAAGTATGTAAAGGGTTGTGTAAAGAAGAAAAAACATAGATGGCCTTAGAAAGCTACGCTCCTTTAAAAGATGGTAAGCTACTGGTAGGGTAAGTGCAAGTACAGATAGGCTGATAACAAGCCTTAGTAGAAGCTCCGCCAGATAGACATTCTTATTCATTCCCAGGGAACTCGCCAAAGAGTATAGGGAGATCAGTTTATCCATCCTTAAATGGTTTAATTTTTCTCCAAAAGCTCTTGCATCATCCACAGATATAAACTCCAAGGTTATATCCTTCTTTTCCTTTAATCCGCTATCAAAATAACACCTTTCCGCTCCAATAAGTGTTAGACTTTTGTCTCTCCATAGTCCTTCTTTTGCGTAGAGCACTCCATTTATATAATTACCCTGCAAATACACAGAGAAGACATCATAAACTCTGCCATCCATCAGGTTTGCAAAACCTATTCTTATGTAAGACCTCTTTTCTCCTTCTCCCAGGCTAAACCAGAAGTTGTTTAGAACAAGCTCTTCTTTTGCCTTTCCCTTCTTGAACTCCCTCTCAATTGCGTAGGCATCTTTAAAGATTTTTGGATAAAAACTGTAGCTTAAAGCAAACTGTAAAAGGGAAAGAATAGAAGAAGCTATCAAAACAGGCATAAAAAATCTCAACGGCGACAGACCAAATGAATAAGAAAGCCTATCATAAGATTTTTTAAACACCCTTCTCACATAGATCATCAGTGCAAGGCAATTTAAGATGGGTGCAGTGTAATAAAAGCTTGAGAATACTGTTAGTAGTATAGCCTTTGGGATTATGTGTGGTGCAGATACTTTGTATAGAAGTAGGACATCCATCAAAGAGTAAAGACTCAAAAGAAGGCTAAAAACCAAACTGAGAAGTAGAGATACTTTTAAAAACTCCCTAAGGTTATAGAAAAATAGCATTCAAATTAAGCCTTTGTTTATGAGCTTTGCTACATCCTTTGCGAAGTAAGTTATGATCATATCCGCCCCAGCCCTCTTTATGGATATTAAAGTTTCTATCATCACCTTTTCCTCATCTATCCAGCCAAGCCTTCCAGCAGCCTTTATCATGGCATACTCTCCGCTAACGTTGTATGCACAAACTGGTAAAAGTGTGGCTTCCTTTACTTTGGCTATTATGTCAAGATATGCCAAGGCGGGCTTTACCATAACTATGTCTGCACCTTCTTGGACGTCCAAAAGCACCTCCTTTAGAGCTTCTCTTGCATTGGCAGGGTCCATCTGGTAGCTTCTTCTGTCTCCAAAGGCAGGAGCAGACTCTGCTGCGTCCCTGAAGGGACCATAGAAGGCGGAGGCAAACTTGGCAGAGTATGCCATTATTGGAATGTGAGTATAACCTGCAGAGTCAAGGGCAGACCTTATGGCTTGAACCATACCGTCCATCATGCCCGAAGGTGCTACCATATCCGCCCCATTCTCCGCGTGAGAAACTGCCTGTTTTTTCAAATTCTCAAGGGTTAGGTCGTTATCCACAGTGTTACCTTTTATCACACCACAGTGTCCGTGAGTTGTGTACTCACAGAAGCATACATCGGTTATTACATACATCTCGGGCACTTCCTTTTTGATCTTTCTGAGAGCCCTTTGGATTATACCCTGCTCGCTCCAACTATCGGAACCTATTTCGTCCTTGTGCTCAGGTATTCCAAAGAGTATTATGGCAGGTATACCTAGGTCTCTAACCTCCTTTACCGCATCCACAACCTTATCCACACTGTAGCGATAAACGCCGGGCATGGATGGAACTTCTTCTACTATGTTCTCTCCGTATCTGACAAAGATGGGATATATTAGATCGTCAAGGGTAAGCCGGGTCTCTCGAACGAGTCTTCTTATGTTTTCTGATAACCTCAACCTTCTGGGTCTTAGCTTAGGAAATTCCATAGGAGACAATTTTAAACCAAGCGGTGGTATAATTTAACAAACTTCTCTTAGGGGGTAAGCATGAAGCTACATGAGCATCAGGCAAAGGAAATTCTAAAAAAATACAACCTACCCGTTCCAGAGGGTAAGGTAGCTTTCAGTTTGCAGGAAGCCAAGCAGGCAGCAGAAGAGCTCGGTGAATTTCCATTGGTAGTTAAAGCCCAAGTGCATTGCGGTGGAAGGGGTAAGGCAGGTGGTGTAAAACTGGTAAAAAGCATGGAAGAGCTTGAAGCTGCGGTGGAGGGTATGCTTGGAAAGGTACTAAAGACCTTCCAGTGTCCAGATGGAAAGCCCGTAAATAGGGTTTGGATAGAGAAGGCAACGCCCATAGAGAAGGAGTACTATCTCTCCATAACCTTAGACAGGTCTGTCTCTAAGCCTGTGCTGATGGCTTCTGCAGAAGGTGGTATGGAGATTGAAGAGGTAGCAAAGGAAAAGCCGGAAGCCATTCACATGCTACACATTGACCCAGACCTTGGTCTCATGCCCTCTCAGGCAAGAAAACTTGCCTTTAAACTGGGTTTACCCGCTAATGATTTTGTGAAAATTGCCCTGGGTTTGTATAGAGCTTATGAGGAGTTGGATGCTAGCCTTGTGGAGGTAAATCCTTTGGTACTTACAAAAGATGGTAAGCTTGTTCTTTTAGACGCTAAGGTGGAAATTGACGACAACGCCCTCTTTAGGCACAAGGACCTGGAGGAGATGGAGGACCTAACCCAGCTGGATCCCTTGGAGGCAGAAGCAAAAACTTACAGCCTAAATTACATAAAGCTTGACGGAAACATAGGCTGTATGGTAAATGGTGCAGGACTCGCTATGACCACAATGGACATAATCAAGTTGGCGGGTGGTGAGCCTGCAAATTTCTTGGATGTGGGTGGTGGTGCCAATGTAGAGCAGATCGCCAACGCCTTTAGGATCTTGATGGCAGACAAGAATGTAAAGGCGGTGTTTATAAATATATTTGGTGGCATTTTGAGGTGCGACAGGCTTGCTAACGGACTCATTGAAGCAGCAAAGATGGTGGAGATAAGGGTGCCGGTAGTGGTTAGGATGGAAGGTACTAATGTGGAGGAAGGTAAAAGAATTCTCTCAGAATCTGGGTTGAACTTCATAACTGCGGAAGACATGTGGGACGGTGCCAAAAAAGCGGTGGAGCTGGCAACGTCAGCTAAGTAGTTAAAATAAAATTTACCTCTTACAATGACACCGCCTTCTATTCCATTAACAAGAAAGCCCTTTGAAGAGCAAACAGTTAGCCAGTGTGCAGGCTGTGGTTGTGGGTGTGGTTATGTGCTGTATAAAGCACAAGGAAAGCCTGTAGACCTTTACGGACACCCTGCAGACCCAAAGGGTATGGGAAGTCTCTGTAGCAAAGGTATAACTTTACTGCAAGAGGTTGTACAAAATCCCCTCCGGCTACTGGGCTTTTACTTATGGCAAGGGCAGGAACTTTTAAACATCTCCCAAGAACAAGCCAAGGAGCTAATAAAGGAACGCCTTAAAGGAAAAGTTGCCATAGTTTTAGACAGGCATCTTTCAAGCCTTGAGGAGTATCTTTTGGCAAGGCAGTTGGGGGATGTCTTTGTGGATGCCCCCGTGTTGGACTGCAATCCCTCGGAGGTCTTCTTCAACCAATGGCAGAACTATATGCTCATAATTGGCTGGGAGGCAGAGCCTGTATTCTCTGAGGTTATGTCCACGAGATATCTGGTAGATGCGGTGGAAAAGTCTGCTTACCTTGTTTGTGTTAGCTCTAGGTATGCTACTCTATGTGCCAAAGCTAAAAAGCGGGTACTTTTGAATCCAATAAAACAGCTTTCTTTTATGAACAGCCTTCTGGAGCCAGAGCACACAGACCCTCTGGTGGTGGAACTAAAGAAAGCTATGCACCTTGTAAAAACCCTCCTGCTGGTGGGCACAGACCTCCTTGCATCACCCTTCAAAAACCAAGTTCTTAGCATCCTTTATAAACTGAAAAAACGCTTTGGGGTGGATTACAGTTTTGTGGGAGACCTTATGCCACTTCCTGCAAAGGAACTGAAGGAACTTGTGAGTAACATAGAGGACTACGATAGCTTTGTGTTCTTTGGAAATCCGTTAGTTCAGCTTCCGCAGGAAGTCAGGGAAAGAATAAAAGAGAAGTTTTCGGTGCATTTTACCCTCTTTCCAAACTTGACTTCCCAGTATTCTACCCTTGTAGTGGGCAGTGCCAACTTTTCTGAGAGGGATTTTATAGCGTACAGAAACAGCTTTGGAAGGGTTTACTTTTGCCCACAGGCTATAAAAAAGCCGGAAGGTGTGGTAGTTCCCTACACATTTTTGGGAGAAGTGTTTGGCATTGAGGTAAAGGTGGAAGAGTTTTTAAAGGTGGAGCCCGGTTTTGAGGGAACGCCTTTAAAACTGCCACCCCTTGAAGAACAGGCCGCAAGTGGGTGGTTAAAGGAAGGAATAGTGCTTTATACCTCCAACGGTTTGGTGGATGAGCTGGGACACTGGAACCCTTGGACCCACAACATAGAAAGGTACCAGAAGGCATACATGTCGGAAAAAACCGCAAGAAAGCTGGGAGTGAAGAACAAACTAACCCTAAGAGGAAAAGAGTTTGATGTGGTTATCACACCCAACGTGGCGGAAGATGTAGTTTATGTGCCTCTTTCCTTTGAGGAGTTTCAGCCCTTTGACCCTGGACACAGCGTGGGAAGTTTTGCCAAAGAGCCTTATTACAGGTTTGAGGTTTTGGAATGAGGGTGGGGGTGTGTGAAGGCTCTTTTAAAGAGGGCTACATTTTAAGAACCTTTGGCTTGGAGAGAGAAAACCTTAACTATCCAAGGGTGTACGAATGGTTAGGTGGTATAGACATATACTTTGACAGTGAGGAGGATTGGAGGAGGGCACGGCAAGAGCTCGGCTTTTATGTTTATGCAGACGACAAAAAGGACATGGAGGAAGTGGTGGGAGAGCTCTTAAAGGAAAGGGGTTTAAAACTCACGGTTGCAGAAAGTTGCACTGGAGGGCTATTGTCCGCAAGACTTGTGAATGTACCGGGCAGTAGTCAATACTTTCTGGGTGGCTTTGTGGTATATGCCAATGAACTAAAAACAAAGCTTTTGAGCGTAGAAAGAGAGCTCTTACAAAAGTACGGTGCGGTCTCCGAGGAAGTTTGCAGGACTATGTGTATATCCGCACTGGAGGAAACGGACGCAGATATCTCCATTGCCATCACCGGCATAGCGGGTCCTTCTGGAGCAACTCCAACAAAGCCTGTGGGCCTGACCTACATAGCCTTGGGTACAGACGAGGAAGTTATAGTGGAAAGACACGTGCTCAAACTTGGCAGGAACGAAAACCGTTTTTTGGCAACTCAACTGGCTTTAAACCTGCTTAGAAGATTTCTTTTGGGAGTAATCCGATGATAAAGGTTCATCCAACCGCGATCCTTTTGGGAGACGTGCACTTGGAAGAGGACGTTGAGATAGGACCCTTTTGTCTATTGGAGGGAAGTATTAGAATAGGCAAAGGCACTAAGTTGGGTGCAAGGATCAGCATAAAGGGAAGGGTCCAAATCGGGGAAAACTGCAAAATCTACGACGGTGTCATAATAGGAGAGGAACCTCAGCATCTGAAATACCAAGGGGAAGATACGGAAGTGATAATAGGCAACAGGGTGCTCATAAGGGAGTACGTTACCATCCACAGGGGTACACCCTTTGGGACCGGAAAGACCATCATAGAGGACGATGTTATGCTTATGGCGTACGCCCATGTAGCCCACGATTGCGTGGTGAAAAGGGGAGCCATAATGGCAAACTGCGCTACCTTAGGTGGACACGTGGAGGTAGGGGAGTATGCCTTCATAGGTGGGCTCTCCGCAGTTCATCAGTGGGCAAGGGTAGGAGACTATGCCATGGTTGGCGGTGTGTCTGGAGTTTCTTTGGATGTGCCACCCTTTACCCGAGCTTCCGGACAGCATGCTCACCTTTATGGTATAAATACCGTAGGCTTAGAAAGGAGGGGCTTTTCAAAGGAAACCATAAACATCCTAAAGAGGGCTTACCGCATACTCTTTAGAAGTGGTCTTTTGAGGAAGGAGGCCATAGAAAAGGTCCTCAGCGAGTTCCCAGACAGTCCTGAGGTTAAAAAGCTAGTGGAGTTTTTACAGAGCAGTAAAAGGGGTGTAGCAAGGGATGCGGGCAAAGGATAATTTATTAAAAGATGATTCAAACAGAAGAGACCTTTAGGCTTTACACCAATCTAAAGCCTGCGGGAGACCAGCCTAAGGCTATTGAGGAACTTTTGGACAACCTTCTGCGCGGTGTAAAGGACCAAGTGCTCCTTGGTGCCACCGGCACAGGAAAAACCTTCACCATAGCCAATGTGATAGCCAAATACGGAAAGCCCACCCTTATAATTGCCCACAATAAGATCCTTGCAGCACAGCTCTACAGAGAATTGAAAGAGCTTTTTCCTCACAATCGGGTTGAATACTTTATCTCTTATTACGATTACTATCAGCCGGAGGCATACATACCCGAGAAGGACCTATACATAGAAAAAGATGCATCCATAAACGAAATACTGGAGCGCTACAGACACTCCGCCACCATATCCGTTTTGGAGAGGAGGGATGTGATAGTAGTGGCGTCTGTTTCCTGTATATACGGACTTGGTTCGCCTCACTCCTACTACTCTATGAGAATACCCTTAGAGGTAGGAAAAAGGATAAGCCAGAGCAAGCTGGCAAGGATGTTGGTGGAGATAGGGTACGAAAGGAACGATTACTCCATAAAGAGGGCAACCTTTTCTTTCAGAGGTTCTGCCTTGGAGATCATCCCCTCCGACATGGAGGACCAAATTATCAGGGTAGAGTTTTGGGACGACGAAATAGAGAGCATAAGCCTTTTGGATGCCTTCAACAGAAACAAGCTAAAGGAACTCCAAAAGGTGGTGCTTTTCCCTGCATCCCACTACATAGCACCCCGGGACATCATAGAATCTGCCCTGGAGCAGATAGAGAGAGACCTGCACGAGAGGGTAAAGTGGTTCAAGGATCGGGGAAGGCTCGTAGAAGCCCAAAGGCTCTACCAAAGAACTATGCACGATATAGAAATGATCAGGGAACTTGGACACTGCAAGGGAATAGAGAACTACTCCAGGTACTTTGATGGAAGACAGCCGGGAGAACCTCCCTACACCTTGCTTGACTATTTCCCCGAGGACTTTCTGCTCATAATAGACGAGTCCCACGTAACCATCCCTCAAATAAGGGCTATGTATAACGGAGACAGATCCCGCAAAGAAAAACTGGTGGAGTACGGCTGGAGATTACCCTCCGCTTTGGACAACAGACCGCTAAAGTTTGAAGAGTTTTTGGAGAGGATCAACCAAGCCATATACGTTTCCGCTACCCCAGGACAATGGGAGATAGAGAGAAGTAAAGGTGTAGTGGTGGAACAGATCGTTAGACCTACGGGACTTTTGGACCCACAGGTGGAAGTTAGACCCACCACTGGACAGTTAGAGGACCTGGTCAGAGAAATTCAGGAGAGAAAGAAGAGAAAAGAGAGGGCACTTGTGCTAACTACCACCAAAAGGCTCGCAGAGGAAGTGGCAGAATACCTTCAGGAGAGGAACATAAAAGCCAAGTATATGCACTCAGAGCTTGATGCCATAGAGAGGGCAAAGGTGGTAAAAGAGCTGAGAGAGGGAAGCATTGATGTGATAGTGGGAGTTAATCTGCTTAGGGAAGGTTTGGACTTGCCCGAGGTCTCTTTGGTTGCCATTTTGGAGGCAGACAAGGAGGGCTTTTTGAGAAGCTACACTTCGCTTATTCAGATGATAGGAAGGGCTGCAAGGAACATAAACGGCAAAGTCATCCTTTACGCAGACCGCATAACCCCCTCCATGCAGAAAGCCATAGAGGAAACCAACAGAAGGAGAGAAATTCAAGAGAAATACAACAGAGAGCACGGAATAACTCCCAAGAGCATAGTAAAGCCCGTAAAGGAGCTCTTAGCTATAGAGGAGCTGGACTATGTGCGTCTACCGTTAAAGCTACCCAAGGACATAAAGAGCGAAGAAGACCTCATAGAAAAGATCAGCCGTCTGGAAAAGGAAATGTGGGAGTGTGCAAAGAGGTGGGAGTTTGAGAAGGCAGCAAAGCTGAGGGATGAGATCAAAAAACTCAGAGAACTTTTGAACCTGGTATGAAAAGGAGCGTTATACTCCTTGCGGCAGGTGAAGGAAGGAGGTTCGGCACAAAAAAGCAGTATATTCCACTTGGTGGAAAGCCCCTTTACATGCACTCTTTGGAAAAGGTATTGGACCTCTTTGAAGAGGTCATCTTAGTATTGCCGGAGGAGGATCTACAAAAGATAAAGGTACCACCAAAGGTTAAAAAGGTAGCGGGAGGGAAAGAAAGGCAGGACTCTGTCCTTGAAGGCATCCTGCAGGCAGAGGGAGATATAGTGATCATTCACGACTGCGCCAGACCCTTTGCCAGCAAAGAGCTCTTTTTAAAGGTGTCTGAGCTTGGAGACTTTGAAGGGAAGATCTGTGCCCTACCCGTCAGGGATACCCTAAAGCAGGTTTCGGAAGGTATGGTGATAAAAACTATTGACAGGACAGGTCTTTGGCACTCACAAACACCTCAAGCCTTCTTAAGAAAGGTTCTCTTGGAATGTCACTTTCGGGCAAGGAGCGAAGGCTTTTTTGCCACGGATGATGCCATGCTTTTGGAAAGGTATGGCTACAGGGTAGGTGTGGTTATGGGCGAGCCCACTAACATAAAGATCACATATCCAGAGGACCTTGTCCTTGCCCAAAGGCTACTTTAAAAGACCACCATATAGTCCCTGTGCACTGCCTCCTCTTTGGTGGTTCTCAAAATACGCCTAACCTCCTCCCCCTTTTTGCCAAGAACACTCCTTAGCTCCTCGGAGGAAAAGTTGGTTTTACCTTTGCCCACCAGCAGACCATCCTCCGTATAGATCACCACCACATCACCACGCTGAAAGCTACCCTCCACCTTCTTTATACCTGCAGGGAGCAGACTCTTGCCCGATTTGAGGGCCTTAAAAGCCCCCTCATCTATGTAAAGGGCACCCTTTGGTTCTTCCACCATAGCCAACAGTTTTTTGCTCTGCTTTGGTGGAGGTAGAGGCTTAAAGTAGGTACCTTTTGTCCTGCCCTGTAGGATCTCCTCCAAAGAATCTTCCTTTCCGGTTATAACCACCGGAATTCCCAAGCGTACTGCAATCTTGGTGGCGGTAAGTTTGCTGAGCATTCCACCGGTGCCGTAGGTGGAGTTAACCCCTCTAACAAAGGCAAAGGCTGAATCTACATCCTCCACAAAAGGAATTACTTGGTCTTGGTGGTCTCTGAGCCCTCCCGCGGTAGATAGGATCACCAAGAGGTTCGCCTGAAGCATAAAGGCGGTATGCACCGCAAGAAAGTCATTGTCGCCAAAGAGAAGTTCCTCCACAGCAACTGCATCGTTTTCGTTAATCACGGGCACCGCACCCATCTCCAAAAGTTTTTCCAAGGCGTTTTTAGCGTTCTCAAACTTGTGTTTGTCGGTGAACACATCGGAAGTCAAAAGCACCTGAGCGGGCACCAGTTTGTAGTTGGAAAAGACAAGGTCGTAAAGATGAATAAGATAAGCCTGTCCAATGCCTGCTAAAGCTTGCTTTTCCACTAAACTCTTTGGTCTTTCTGTTAAGTTCATCTTCTTTAGACCACAGAGCACCGCACCGGAGGAGACTATGACCACCTCATTTCCCAAGGCTTTTAGCCTCTTTATTTCTCTGCCCAGCTTGCTGATGAGACTGAGGTCTATATCTCCCTCCTCCGTTTGGATAAGGTTTGAGCCTATTTTAACCACGAGCCTCATTTTCCAACCGTTTGGTCATCCTGATCCAATAGTTAAACCTATCCCTCTCTTCAAAGCCGTGCTTTTTATAAAATTCTATAGCCCTTATGTTCTCATCACCAACCCAGAGCTCTGCCAGAGGCAGACCCCTCTCTTTAAAGTATTCAAGGGCTTTCTCCAAAAGCTTTTTTCCAATGCCCTTATTTCTGTACCCAGGCAGAACTACCAGTTCATGTATGGCACCTACCACCTTGCCTTCCCTCTTGCTAAACCAATTCCCGTCCGCTGCCACAAAACCTACCTTTTTACCATCCACCTCTGCCACAAAAACACCTGCTACATCCCTCCTAAAGAGCCAGTTAAGGTAAGCAATCACATCCTCCCTGTGGGTGTAAGAGTATTCCTCAAGTCCAGCGTAGCCCTCCAAGTATATGTTAGCTAACTCCTCTATGTCCTCTGTGATCGCCCTTTCTATCTTAACCATATGTTCAAGAGACCCTTTTTACTTTAACATTGGGTGGCAGTTGTAGTTTAAAAAGACCCTGAGAAGGGCTAAAGTTTGTGCGCACCTCTAAAAGTTCTATCTCTGTAGTAGTTCCATCTTTTTCCTCCACGCGAACTAACCTTGGCGTTCCGTCCCGGTCCGCATGAACAAGAACCCTATGAAAGAACTCGTCATTAACCTTGGGCTTTAAAACAAAAAACTTCCTCCCGTCCTTTTCAATCTCTCCCACAAGATCAAAGACCTCTCCCAGTGGCTTTGATACCAAAAGCAAGGACTCTACCACTGGAGATTGATTCCTCTCCATACTGTCTATTAAGGCATTGCCCTGGGCTGGATAGTAAAGAACGACCTTCCTTCCATCGGAGACAATGATCATCTTCTCTGGTTGTTCATACTCTATGCGAAACTTTCCACCCTTTTGGGCATAAAAAAAGCCTTTTGCTACATCCTCCTTTGTGCGCCAAGTGTATTTGGTCTTTTGCACAAAGGAAACTTTTACCGTGTTGATCTGGGCAAGCTTTTTTTCAAGCTGTTCAAAGCTCTGAGCAAAAACAAAAAGAGGAAA
>JAEMPM010000066.1 GCA_022759285.1 Thermocrinis sp. | reverse complement strand
TGTCTCTTCTTTCTTGCCCATGTATCTACAAACACATCTTTCAGACTCTTCAAAAGAGGCTCTGTAATAAGTATGTAATCAATACGCATGCCCTGGTTTTTCCATACTGCACCTCCAATGTAATCCCACCAGGTAAACTCCACCTTGTTAGGATATAAATACCTGAAAGCGTCCACAAAACCCCAATCTAGGAGTTTTCTTAGGGCTTGTCTTTCTTCCGGCATGGTCCCTATGGTATCCTTCAAGACAACCGGATCATACACGTCTATGTCTTCCAAGGCTACGTTCATATCGCCCACAAGTACGATCTTGTCTGAGGGACTAAAGCTTCTGTCTAAGAATTTACAGAAAGCATCATAAAACCCCAATTTATAGTAAAACTTCGTACCTCCTCTCTCCTCTCCATGAGGAAAGTAGCAGTTTATGAGCCAAAGGTCCTTGAGCCTTCCTCCTATTACCCGACTTTCTACATCAAACTTTGCATCTCCTATGCCTTTAAAAACATCCTCCAGCTCAAACTTAGAACATATAGCCACGCCATTGTAAGCTTTTTGCCCATGCACATAGCACTTATACCCAAGCCTCTCAAAATCAAGAAAAGGAAAATTGTGAGTCTCTGTTTTTATCTCTTGAAGACACAAGATTTCCACAGGAACCCTCTCCAACCACATAAAAACCAGCTCTTTTCTGGACCTTATAGAATTTACATTCCAAGTGGCAATCTTCAACATAACCTCTTCATTACCCTTTGCATGGCTTGTAAGAATTGGTCGTTTTCTTCTGGGAAGCCTACGCTTACCCTAAGGCAGTTTTCCAAGTTGGGAAGGTAGGAAACATCCCTAACCAATACTCCCTCTTTTATAAGCTCAGCGTGTACCAAACTTGCCGGATAAGGAGTTTTAAACAGGAAAAAGTTAGCATCCGAAGGAAAGACCTTTACACCTTCTATGTTAGAAAGTTCCCTCATCAGCCTTTCCCGTTCCCTTAGGACCATCTGTACGTGTTCCTCTATTATAGGGTAAAAGTCCTCCAACATAAGCTTGGCTATTACCTGAGAAGGATAGGTTATGTTGAAAGGAAGCCTAAGCTTGTTTATTTCTCTGGCTATTTCCTCCTTTGCTATCAGCACGCCCACTCTCAGACCCGCCAAACCTATTTTGGAAAGGGTCCTTAAAACTACAGTATCTTCTCTTTGAAGGGCGTCAGTAAGAAAGGTCTTTCCGGAAAAGTGATAATAAGCCTCATCTATTACGGTAAATACGCCCTCCTGTCTAACTCTCTTGATGGCATCCTCTCTAAAGCAGTTGCCTGTGGGATTGTTTGGATAAGAGAAGAAAGCCAAGGAAGGTCTTTTTTCCTCCACTGCCCTCAAGAGGGCTTCCAAGTCCAAGTCCAGGTCCTCTTTGAGGGGCACTTCCACTTTTTCCCTTCCCAAGGCGGCGGCACATATGCCATACATGGGAAAGGTGGGTACAGGATAGAGGACAGGACTGTTTAATTCTCCTACTGCTATAGTTAAGTACTGAATGAGCTCGTCGGAACCGTTACCCAAAACCAGGTTATCCGTTGAAACACCAAACCTTTTGGCTATAACTTCTTTAAGTTCCGATGCATGTGGATCTGGGTAGCGGTTCAAAGGGAGGGAGGAGACCACCTCCCCTATTTTTCTTTTAACTTCCTCCGGAAATTTTATGGGTAATTCGTTGGAGGAGAGCTTTACCTTACAGGGAGTGGTCTCCGTTTTGTATGCGGATAGTTCCCTTATGCGTGGATGAATCATTTATTCTTTCTTTTCTTCCTCCACTTCTTCCATTTCCTCTTCTTCCTCTAACTCCTCACCTCTTCCCAGATAAAGCTCCAGTTCTGCGACGGTGGATTCCATGAGTTTATCTTCAAGGATACCCTTGATCAATCTGTTTAGCTTTCTCTCGTCTCCCATAGCTATGCCGTTGAGCACATAATAAAGTCTTTTGGGCAGAGAAAGGGTGATCCTTCTGTATCTAGCTCCACCTTTCTTTCTTCCTCTCTTAGCCATTTTAAACCTCCTCAAAAAGTTTTATGCTAATATTCTACCACAATTTACCTAAATTTATTCAACTTTCAGAAACTTTAAAAGCTCTTTTTTACCTTTTCCTTCCTTGGCTGATGTTATAACAATGGGTGCTTTTGAAAGAAGGCTCAGTTCCTTTATAGTTTTCTCTTTCTCCTTTTGATCTGCTTTATCTTCTTTTGTTAAAACAAACACATAAGGTATGTTAAAGGAAGAAAGAAACTCTATCATAGACCTATCTAAGGGTGTAGGACCAACTTTGCTATCTATGAGCAAAAATACCCATTGGATTTTTTCTTTGCACTGAGTAAAATATCTCTCCATCATAAGCCTCCATTTTTCCCTTTCTTCGCCTGAAACCTTCGCGTAGCCATAACCAGGTACATCCACCAGATATAGCTCATCATTCCAGAGGAAGAAGTTAATGGCCCTCGTCCTGCCTGGTTCTTTGCTAACATGGGCTACCTTTCTTCCCACCAGCATGTTTATAAGGGAGGATTTACCCACATTGGACCTTCCCGCAAAGACTACATGCCTTCTATGATCCTCTGGAAAGTTCTCCCTAAAAGAGCCTACAAAAACTACTCCCTCTTTTCTTCCAGACATTCCTTTACTTCCCCCAACAAGTATAGAGAGCCAAGCACCAGCACATCTTCCTTTAACTCAAAAATATCCCTCGCAGAGCTCAGAGGGACGACCTCCCTAAAGTTCAGCCTTTGGGCGTGTCGAATTAGTTCAGATAGTTCCTCTCCTCTGTGGTGGTTGATAGGCACCAAATAGATTTTTTCCGAAAGCTTTCGGAGGAAAGTCATGGACTCTCTCCACTCCTTGTCCTTTAGCCCGGTAAATACGGGAGTTAGCTTTATGTCATGTTTTATCAACTGATGGACTACCCTTTTGACACCATCTGGGTTATGGGCGCCGTCTATTACCAGCAGGGGTTTTTTCCTTAAGATTTCCATCCTCCCTTCCCACCTTGTCTCTTCAAGGGCTCTTCTTGTGTAGTCTTCTTTTAGTTTTATAACTTGGCTTACCAAGGCTATAGCTACGCTTGCATTGTCTATTTGCCACTTGCCCCAAAGTCCCAGTTTGGCGGCGCTTATTGAAAAAAAGTCCGAGCTAAAATTCTCCAGGTAGGTTTGCATGCCCTCCACTTTGCCGTAGGCAAAAAAGTCCATGCCTGCTACGATTAGGTCCTTCAAACTGCATATCTCCAAAGCTTTAGGATACAAAGGTTCTTTGGGACTACCGATTACAATGGGTCTGCCGGGCACATATATGCCCAGCTTTTCATAAGCCCTCTCTTCGGGACTTTTACCCAGCCACTTTACATGGTCCCTTTGAACGTTGGTGATTGCACAGGCAAAAGGCCTGCAGGTTTTTGTGGCGTCCCACCTGCCTCCCATTCCTACCTCAAAGACCGCAAAATCCACCTTTTCATCCTCAAAGAACTTTAAGGCTATTAGGGTGCAGGCTTCGAAGTAGGTAAGGTTAAACCTCTCAAAGACACCTTTTAGTTCCTTTACATACTCCTTTAGCCTCTCTTCCTCTATCTTTTGTCCGTTCAGCCTCCACCTCTCCTTTTCATCGTAAAGGTGTGGAGATACAAACCAACCGGTTTTGTAGCCATGCTCTCTGAGAATGCGCTCCGCAAAGGCACAGGTAGAACCCTTTCCATTGGTGCCTCCCACCAAAAGGGAAACATAGGAGGGCTTTTTTAAACCCACATACTCAACCGCCTTTTCAATTCGTTCTAATGTGGGTTCAATGTGATAATCTTTGCCTTTATAAAGTTCATAGAGAATCTGATCTTTTACTATCATCGTAATAAAAATAGTTTAAAATTTTAAGCCTCAGAAGAGGCTATGGCTGAATTTTCCCTTGAGGGGAAGGATATTGTAAAAGCCCTCAGCAAAAAGCCTATGCACTTTAACGAGCTTGCCCACCTTTTTTCCTTGGACAAAAAAGGTAGAAAAGCGTTGAAAAAACTGCTAAAAAAGCTAAAAAAAGAGGGAACCATTATAGTGGAGGGCGGAAGGTATAAATTGGCACAGGAGGAGGTAGTAGTAGGTACAGTTTTAGCAAATCCCAACGGCTTTGGTTTTCTTGAGGTGGGAGAAGGCAAAAAGGATATATACATACCACCCTTCGAGATGGAAAAGCTTTTACACGGAGACAGAATAAAGGCTAAGGTGGTGGAATTCAAAGGCAAAAAGGAAATAAGGGTGCTAAAGGTCCTAAAGAGGGGTACAAAGGAACTGGTTTGTTCTGTAAAAAAAGAAAAGGGGCAGTGTGTGGGAGTTCCCTTAGACCAGAACAGCTTTCATAGAGTCTTTCTGCCGAAGGACACCTGCAAAGAGTTAAAAGAAGGCACGGTAATATTGGCAGAAATTGTGCGATACCCTTCCAAAGAAAGCCCAATGTTGGGCAAAGTTAAAAAGGTCATTGGGCACCCGACAGAAAAGAACCTTATTGTGGATATAATCATCTACAAATACAGGCTACCTCTGGATTACGAGCCAGAAGCTCTAAAGGAAGCTCAAAACCTCTCCATAGATTGGGAGAAGGAACTCAAGAGAAGAAAGGACCTAAGGGATCAGATATGCTTTACCATAGACCCGCCTAGGGCAAGGGACTTTGACGATGCGGTCGCCATAGAAAAAACACCCGAGGGAAACTACCGCCTTTGGGTGCATATAGCGGATGTGTCTTACTTTGTGAAAGAGGGTTCCGCCCTTGACAAAAGCGCCTTTGAGAGGGGCTTTACCTTTTATCTACCCGACAGAGCAATTCACATGCTACCTGAGAGACTCTCTGCGGACCTTTGTAGTCTAAAGCCCAATGAGGACAAGCTTGCCTTTACCTGTGAGATGGTCTTTAACCCAAAGGGGGACCTGCTTTGGTATGATATCTACGAGAGCGTAATAAGGAGCAAAGCAAGGCTAACGTATGATGAGGCTCTGCGACTTATCGTAGGAGATCCAGCCCTTGAGAAGAAGTATCCAGACCTTGTAGAACCACTCAGGCTCATGGAGGACCTATACAGGATTCTCTCTTACAGAAGGTGGGAGAGGGGTAGCATAGACTTTGACCTGCCAGAGGCAGAGTTAATCATGGATGAGTATGGAGAACCTACCGCCATAGTACCCTATGAGCGCCACATAGCCCACCGAATTATAGAGCACTTTATGATTTCCGCCAACGAAACGGTGGCAAAGCATCTTACCAGCGTAGGATATCCCTGCCTTTACAGGATTCATGAAAAACCAGACCCAAAAAAGGTGGAAAATCTGTTAGAGATACTGGAGGGACTTGGCTATAAAGTCAAAAGGTTTTCCCTTGAGCCCAAGTTTTTCCAGAAGATTATAGAGGACTTTGAAGGTAGAGATGAAGAGCACTTGGTTAGATTTTTGACCTTGCGTAGTATGATGAAGGCAAGGTATTCTCCACACAATTTGGGACACTTCGGGCTTGCCAGCGACGGATACACACACTTTACCTCCCCCATAAGAAGGTATGCAGACCTGGTGGTTCATAGGCTTTTGAAGAAAGCCCTCAGAGGAGAAAGTATAGACTATGAGCAGACGGTTAGCTACTTGGAAATGGTGGGAGAGCACCTTTCCCTACAAGAGGAGCTAGCGGAGGATGTGGAAAGGGAAGCCATAGACCGGTTAAAGGTTAGGTTCATGAAGGCACACATAGGGGAGGAGTTTGAAGCCATAATAACGGGTGTGGTATCCTTTGGCTTTTTTGTGGAGCTTAAAGATTACTTGGTGGAAGGTTTAGTCAGCGTGTCCTCTTTGGAGGAGGATGAATACATATACGACGAAAAAGCCCACCGGCTTGTGGGCTACAGAACGGGTAAAATCTATCGTCTGGGAGACAAGGTTAGGGTAAAGTTAGTATCAGTGGATGAAGAGAGGGGTAGGTTAAGCTTTGTCTTGGCGGAATCTCAAAAGCCTTCATAGGCTTTTACATATAGCTCGTATATGTCTTCCAGGGTGGGCTCCACCGGGTTTATAGGAAAGAGCCCTCTGGAAAGCATATAGGTGTCTTCTGTTAGCCTCTCTAACTTTTCCTTTTCAACACCAAGCTCTTTGAGAGAAACTCTCAAGCCAACCTTTTCCAAGAGCTCAACGACCGCATCCACAGCCTTTTCTGGTTTTGGTTCGTAGCCCATAATCTCTGCAAAGAGGGCGTACTTTTGTGGGTTCCCTTTGTAGTTGAAGGCGGTTATTGCTGGGGCAAGCGCTGCAAGTCCTTCCGCGTGAGCCACATTCGGATAGTGGGCGGACACTGGGTGTTCCATGCCGTGTATTAGAGCTACCCTCTTTTTGTCTATGGCTATTCCCGCCAGCATGGACGCATAGCTCATCCACTCCCTTGCGGTTAGATTCTCCGGTTCATTAACCGCAACCGGTAGCCATTTTTTTATGATCCTTAGAGCCCTTATTGCCAAGTCATCCGCAAAGATGTTCTCCACTTTGTTGGTAAGGGATTCAAGGGCATGGATAAAGGCATCTACTCCAGTGATGGCGGTTAGCCTTGGGCTCATGGAAAGGGTCAGAGTTGGGTCTATGATGGCAACCTTTGGATAGTTCAGGGAGTGGGAGATTACCAACTTTTCCTTTCTCTTTGGGTTTGATATAACCGAGTATCTGTTTACCTCACTACCTGTGCCCGCAGTGGTTGGTATGCATATTACCGGTCTGTTGAGGTAGGGAATGAGCCTGGGACCTTCCGGATAATTCACATAATCCCATGCGTAGCCCTCGTTGGAAGAAACGATGGAAACCGCTTTGGCTGTGTCCAATGCACTTCCGCCACCCAAACCCACTATGTAGTCTATCTTATTTTCCACCACTATGGCACTTGCTTCATTTACCATTTGATCGGTAGGGTTCGGCTCCACCCGATCATAAAGGATCACTTCCTCCGCACCCCATTTTTTAAGGGAATGAATAGCCCTCTCTAAAGCTCCGTTTTCTTTGGTGCTGTTTTTACCTGTTATGACTATTGCCCTGTAACCGTATCTTCGGGCAACCTCTCCTAAGGTGTCTAGCCTTCCACTTCCAAAGAGGACCTCAACAGGGAGGTAAAAATCAAACTTCATGCTTCTGTAATATCTTCCCTCTGAATCTCCATTTCCTCCGGCAGTGTACCTTCAAAAATAAGTGGTGTATAGGTAGGTACTATACCTTCTTCCTCTGCTTTTTCTGCGCAGGCTGCATGATATCTAGTCCAAGGTATAGCCAGCAATCTCTCATACTCTATGTACTCTCCGCAGTACTCGCATACACCGTAGATACCTGCTTGAATCTTTTGTAGTGCGTAGTCTATTTCCCTTATTATGAACATTTCCCTTGCGGAAAGGTTATCAAGTACCTCTTGGGTATAAGTCATCTGGCTTAGGTCCTCTTGGTCTCCCGGTTCCCTTATCTGCTCTCCGATCCTACTCTGCGTATCTTCAATCTTTTTGAACCTTTCCAAAAGCTTTGCCTTTTCTTCTTCAAGTCTTTCTTTCAGAACCTTTAACTGTTCTGGTGTTAGCATATCAAACCTCCTTGTTTTCTGATTATAAGGGATATAATATATATCTTCTCACTCTTTTGGAGGTGTAAAAATGAAGAAGGGTATCCATCCTGAATTGAAGCCTACCACTTTTGTGTGCGGATGTGGGAATACCTTTACACTGCTTTCCACAAAAGGCGGAACCGTCTATCTTGAAGTATGCAACGCGTGCCATCCCTTCTACACTGGCAAGTTGAGGATAAAACCCTTCCTGCTGGAAGCCACCGGAAAGTCCATCGATGCTTCATAAGGACTTAGAGGAAAGACTACGGGTATTACACCAAAAATACATTCAACTTCAGGCTAAGCTCTCAGACCCAGAGATCATAAAAGACATAGACCTTTACTCTAAGCTAAGCAAAGAATTCAAGGAGTTGGAGCCTGCCTACGAGGCATACAACAGATACGTAAAGATAAAGAAGGATATTGAATTTGCTAAGGAGCTTTTGGAAAACAAGGAGTTTGAAGATTTAGCAAAGGAGGAACTCAAAAGGTTAGAAAAAGAAAAGGAGGAGTTAGAAAAGGAGATAAAACGGCTGTTGGTTCCTAAGGATGAAAAGGACTCTAAAAATGTTATACTGGAGATCAGGGCGGGGGTTGGTGGCGAAGAGGCTGCCCTCTTTGCTGCCGATTTACTGAACATGTATCAAAAGTACGCAGAGGAAAAAGGCTGGAAGTTTTCCATACTGAGCGCCCAAAAAACAGGACTTGGAGGATACAAGGAGGTTATAGTCTTAATTGAAGGTAAGGATGCCTACTCAAAGCTAAAGTACGAAAGTGGGGTTCATAGGGTCCAAAGGGTGCCAAAAACAGAATCAGGAGGAAGAATACACACTTCTACCGCCACGGTGGCTGTTCTTCCTGAGGCAGACGAGACAGAGGTGCAAATAAACCCAGAGGACTTAAAGATAGAAACCTTTCGTGCCAGTGGTGCTGGTGGGCAGTATGTGAATACTACTGAAACTGCAGTCCGGATTACCCACATACCTACGGGGATAGTGGTAACTTGCCAAGACGAGCGTTCTCAATTTCAGAATAAACTAAAGGCTATGAAAATACTTTACGCAAGGTTAAAGGATTACTACGAGAGGCAAAAAGAAGAAAAGATCGCACAGGAGAGGAGGGAACAGGTGGGAACTGGGGAAAGAAGCGAAAAGATCAGAACCTACAACTTCCCACAAAACAGAGTTACAGACCATCGCATTAACTACACCTCCCACCGCCTTCAGGACATCCTAGAAGGAAAGCTTGACGAGATCATCTCCGCCTTAGAAGAGCACGAGATAGAGGAGAGACTGCGCGCCTCGCTGCAAGAGGTTTGATATGGACCTCAGAGAGGTAGTAAAAAAACTTGACATAGTGGATGTAATCTCCTCTTACATAGACCTTGAGAGATGCGGCAGTAACTACAGGGCAAGGTGTCCCTTTCATCCAGACAACAATCCCTCTTTGTATGTATCTCCCTCAAAGGGTATATGGAAGTGCTTTGGTTGTGATGTGGGGGGCGATGCGGTAAAGTTTGTGGCGCTCTACGAAAACCTGACCTATACGGAAGCCCTCTTAGAACTGGCAAAAAAGTACAAAATACCTGTCAAGCTGGAGCGCAAAAAAAAGGACGAAAACCTTTTGAACGCCCTTAACCTGGTGGCGGAATACTACCACAGAAAGCTTAGGGAATATCCAAAGGTGATTGATTACCTCAAAGAGAGAGGTATATCAGAGAGGACTATAAAGAAGTTCAGGCTAGGATACTCGCCCTCCTCAGAAGAACTTTTGGACTTTCTGAGGGAAAACCAACTGTTATCCCTCTACGAGAAGACAGGAAACCTTTTAAAGATAGACGAAAAACATTACAAGGACCTCTTTGCTGGTAGACTCATCATTCCCATAAGGGACCAAAGGGGAAACACCGTAGGCTTTGGTGGTAGAACTCTGACGGATACGGGTCCCAAATACATAAACTCTCCCGAGACGGAGTTTTTCAAAAAAAGAGAAATTCTCTTTGGCTTTTATGAAGGGCTTAGCTATATAAAGGAGAGAAAGAGGGCGATCCTTGTAGAAGGGTACTTTGATGTAATGAGTATGCATCAGGAGGGCTTTCAAGAGACGGTAGCGGTGATGGGAACCTCCTTTGGACAAGAACACGCAAGGCTTTTATCCGCCTATGTGCAGGAGGTGGTGCTACTGTTTGATGGAGACCAAGCGGGCAGGAGGGCAGTAAGACAAACTACACCCTACCTTTTAAGGGAAGGACTAAAGGTAAAGGTTCTTTTGCTCCCAGAGGGAGAAGATCCAGACACCTACGTAAAAAAGTTTGCCAGTGAGCTAAGAAAATCCATAGAAAGCGCGGAGGAGATCTTTGATAGCCTTTTAAAGGAAAACAGCAAGCAGGCTTTAGAAGATTACCTTTATTTTTGTGCCTTTGTAAAGGACAAAGTCCGCCAGATGGAACTTTTGAGTACGCTCTCAAAGAGAACAAACCTACCAATGGCGGTTCTAAAGGAGAAGATAGGGGAGCATCTCTCCCGTCAGAAGAAATTAGAAAGCTCAAGGGAGGGACAAAAGCTAAGCTACCACGAAAGGGTATTCCTCTACGGGCTATACATAGGGCTCGGTGGCGATGAGCTCTTAAAAAAGGTTAACCTCTCTCCCTATGCCATGGAGTTGGCAGAAGCCATAATCAGAGGGGACTATCACCTTATCCCAGAGGAGATTAAAAGACAGAGCTTTTATGACCCACAGAGAGCCTTCGAGGAGAGCCTAAAAAAGCTAACGCCAGACCCAAGTGTGGAGGAGGAGGTTAGTTTGGAAAAGATAAGAAGTAGGAAAGTACCTGTTAGGCTCAGAGGAATTAGAAATGTATAATTACTGCCTTCGGCTTTCCTTTGTGGGCACAAACTTCCACGGTTGGCAGGTGCAACCGAACTTAAGGACTGTGCAGGGAGTTTTGGAAAGGGCTATTGGCGAACTGTTTGGAGGGAACATAAGACCGACGGGCTGTTGCAGGACGGATGCGGGCGTGCATGCGAAAGACTACATAGCAAACTTCAAAGCTTCAAGGTTCTTTCCCCCGAATAATCTCTTGAAGGCACTAAATGCGCTCTTGCCAGAGGATGTGGGAGTTTCTGAGGTATGGCTGGCGGAAGAAAACTTTAACGCAAGGTATTCGGTGAAGGGAAAACTCTACGTATACAGGGTCTACCCTTCTCACGCAAGGAATCCCTTTCTGGAACCCTTCGTCTGGAGGATACCTTATACTCTAGAAGTTGAAGAGATGAAAAAGGCTTCCGAGCTATTTTTGGGCATGCATGACTTTTCAGGTTTTGCCAAACTGGAGGGAGAAGAAAATCCTTTTGTGAAGATTGAAGAGTGCGAGGTGGTGGAAAATGAAGGCATAGTGGAGATAAAAGTGAGGGCAAAGAGATTTTTAAGATACATGGTAAGGCGCATAGCAGGTGCCCTTATATACTTGGGAATGGGCAAGCTTTCCTTAGAGGACATAAGGGAGTTTTTAAAGGGAAAAAAGTGCCCCTACACCGCAAAGGCAAAGGGTTTAACCTTAGAGAAGGTTTTTCTATGAAGGAGCTATATTTTAAAAGGGCAAGACAGTTCTTCTTTGCAACTTTGGGCTTTACTAGCCTTGTATTCTTTGCGTGCCTTCCCTTGTATCCTTACTTTAAACTGCCTTTGCATCCCAACTTGGTCTTGGGCATGCTCGCCTTTAATCTAATCTTGGGTGTAATTTTTATTTCCTTAGCCCTGTTTTTGCGTAAAAGGTTATTTCCCATCAAAATGGAAGAGCCCCACTGGAGCCAAAGGGCAACCACCCGCTACTTTTGGCTCTACTTTTTGGTGAGTATTCCCTTTGCCTTTAGCTTTTTTGCTTTTATAGTCTTTGCAAGCCTTGCCCTTTTGATTGAAGGCTACCTGTTAACGGTTTCTGGTTTAATATTATTAAGACCAAAAGAGGAGGACATAATATGACAAGGGAAGAGGTTATCCAAAAGCTTCTTCAGGAGGACAAAGAATTTAGGTATCACTACGAAAAGCACGAGGAGCTTGACAAGCAAATAGACAAGTTGGAAAAGCATCATCCCATGACCCATGACTTGGAGATGGAACTGGAGAAGCTCAAAAGGGAGAGGCTCTATCATAAGGATATGATGGAGTTGAAAATTCAGGAATTTATAAACAGCCAAAAGGCTTAAGTGCATTCGCCCGCCACGTGCCTTCCGCTGTCTAAGTTTATGATCTCGCCGGTCAGGCTCTCAACCCTTAGCAGATATTTTGTTAACTCCACCACATCTTCCAAGGATACCTCCCTCTTTAAGGGCGTTTTTTGTATGTAGGCGTCCCACATTTCTTTGGAAAAGTCAGGAGGCTTTAAGGTAGGACCCAAGGCTATGCCATTTACCAAAATGTGCGGTGCTAACTCCTTCGCCAGAACCTTTATCGCGGTATGTAATGCCCCCTTAGCAAGGAAATATGCAGAATAGTTTTTGTAGGGAGCGGTGTTGGTAGCCCAATCGCCAAAGGCAACTATCCTTCCCTTGGGACTTTGCTTGTTCCTTTGCATATGCTTGGCACACTCTTTAGTCAAAAATAAGAAGGCGGTGGCTATGGGCATAAGGTGTTTCATGAAATCCTCAAGGCTAATGCTCTCCAAAGGAGTGGGATAGTAAGGACTCGCCAGATGCAAAAAGGCATCCACTCTTCCGAATCTCTCTACCGTCTGAGCCACCACCCTTTGGTAGGAAGAAAAGTCCGAAAGGTCAGCCTTTATTCCTTCGACCTCTCCGTATTTTTTTAATTCCTCCACTACATCTTGGGAGGTGTAATAAACTATCGCCAATTGCCAGCCTTCCTTCAAAAGCCCTTTGGCAATTTCAAAGCCCACACGCCTTGCACCGGTTATTAAAGCAACTTTTTGCATTTGAGTTATAATTATAGGCTAAGGCGCATAGCTCAGCTGGCAGAGCGCTGGCCCGACACGCCAGAGGTCGGCGGTTCGAGTCCGCCTGCGCCTATTTACCAATTTCCTAAAAGATTTCTAAAACCATATCCTCCTTAAGCTTTAGAACGTGTTCTTTGATAAGTTCCCTAAACTCTCTCTTTATGAGAACCTTTTTACCCTTCAGGGGTTGCCTCATTAGGATTTCCCCCTGGACCCTTCCAACAGCTTGGTCCCCTCTATGACCATGCTATCGTCCGAACCTTTAGATGGTCT
>JAEMPM010000069.1 GCA_022759285.1 Thermocrinis sp. | reverse complement strand
TGAAGCCACTCCTTATAAAAGGAAGCCGGTTAATAGACCCAAGCCAAGATTTGGACACAGTGGGAGATCTACTAATAGAAGATGGAAAAATAAAGGCGGTGGGCAACAACTTAAACTTTCCTTATGCGGAGATAATAGACGGAAGTGGTTTGATCCTCTGTCCATCCTTCGTGGATGTGCATGTGCATCTTAGGGACCCGGGACAAACTTACAAAGAAGACATAGAAAGCGGTAGCAAATGTGCGGTAGCAGGGGGATTTACCACGGTGGTTTGTATGCCCAACACACAGCCAGCCATAGATAGCCCGGAGGTTGCCCAATATGTAATCCAAAGGGCAAGGGAGGTGGGATTGTGCGAAGTTCTGCCCGCTGGTGCCTTAACTAAGGGAAGGCAAGGAAAGGAACTGACGGACTTTTTTGCCTTAAAGAATGCAGGCTGTGTAGCACTGACCGATGACGGCTCGCCCCTGATGGACTCAAGGCTCATGGAGAAAGCCCTAAGGTTGGCAAAACAGCTTGGGCTTTTGGTAATGAACCACTGCGAGGACGATGGTTTAGCAAGAGGGCATATAAATGAAGGATATGTTAGCTCTTTGCTCGGCATTGCATACAGAAGCCCAAGCGCTGAGGATATTTTGGTGGCAAGGGACTGTATCCTTTCCTATCACACCAAAGGAAGAATACACATCCAACACCTATCTTCCAAGCTTTCTGTGGAGATAATAAGGTTCTTTAAGGAAAAATCTGCACCCATATCCTGCGAAGTCAACCCTTATCATCTACTCTTTAAGGAGGATGAGCTTTTAAAAAGCGGGGCTAACGCCAAGGTTAATCCACCTTTGAGAAGGGAGGAGGATATACAGGCACTTTTGGAGGGTCTAAAGGACCGCACTATAGATTGTATAGCCACAGACCATGCCCCACACGCCAAAAAAGAAAAGGGTCTGTTGGAAAGTGCTATGCCAGGTATGATAGGTCTGCAGACTGCATTACCTATGGCTTTAGAGTTGGTAAGAAGGGGGATAATAAACCTAAAAAGAATGGTGGAACTGCTTTCTATAAACCCTGCCAAGCTGTTGGGATTGGAAAGGGGTATAAAGATAGGTGCTCCTGCTAACTTAGTGCTCTTTAGCCCAGATCAAGAGTGGGTCCTCAACGAGGAAACGAACCTCTCCAAATCCCAAAACACACCCCTTTGGGGAAAAACCCTCAAAGGCCGGGTAGTTATAACTATTAAGGATGGTAAAATAGTCTATAAAAGTGGTGCGTAAAATTGGATTAATTCTGGCTATCTTTTTTGGTGCTCCCTTTCTTGTGCTTTTTGTCATCCTGTTAGCCTTATACAGCAGCTTACCTTCACCTAAGGCATTAAAAGACTGGAAACCCCCAGAAGCAACGGTCATATATGACTACAAAGGAAGACCCTTTGGAGATATAGCCCTCCAAAGAAGATACTACGTTACTCTTGATAAAATACCCGCCCACACAAGGTATGCCTTTATAGCCGCAGAGGACAAAAACTTTTACAAACACTTTGGTGTAGACCCCATTGCCATTATCAGGGCACTTATTACAGACATCTCCAGCAAAGGCATAAAACAAGGTGCTTCCACCATTACTCAACAGTTGGCAAGAAACCTCTTCTTAACGCCAGAAAGAAGTCTAGTAAGGAAGGTAAAAGAAGCCCTCTTGGCGATAAAAATAGAGAGGGAGTTTTCAAAGGACAAAATTTTGGAACTTTACCTTAACTACATATACCTTGGACAGGGAGCCTATGGGGTAGAAGCAGCATCCCGTATATACTTTGGCAAATCGGTAAAGGACTTAACGGTGGATGAGTCGGCGGTATTGGCGAGCCTGCCAAAGGCACCCACCAAGTATAACCCCTTTAAAAATCCAGAGAGGATCTTAGAAAGGCGCAATTATGTGCTCTTAAGAATGTTAGAAGACGGCTACATAACCCAAAAGGAGTACGAAATCTACTCGAAGAAACCGCTAAGTCTAAGACTTGAGAATAGATATTACGGCATGGATTACTTCTTGGATTATGTAAAGGATTACGTAATAGAAAAATACGGCGAAGCTGTTTTGGCAGGGGGCTATGCCATATACACCACCATAGATAAGGACCTTCAGGAGCATGCAAGACGGGTATTAGAAAAAGGAATATACCGGGTGGCAAGGGCAAACGGCATACCTGTCCTTCCTGCGGATTATTCTACTGCAGAAAAACTCTACAAAGAGCAAAAGGTGGATATAAAACCGGGCAAGGTGCTCATAGGAAAGATAAAGGACGTGCAAGGTGATGAGTATGTGGTGGAAATAGGAGACAAAGAGTTTAAAGCAGAGAAGGGAGAGCTTCCTTTTGAAAAAGGAGACTACGTTTTTGTTAGGTTTTATCAGGTAAAAAAGGAACTAAGGTGGGAAGTTTTGCCAGACCTCCAGGGTGCCTTGGTGGCCTTGGATGCAAAGACGGGTGCTATAAGGGCAATGGTTGGAGGGTATTCTTACATGAGGAGCTCTTACAATAGAGCAGTGTATGCCAAAAGACAGCCGGGCTCTGCCATAAAACCGATTATATATCTCTCTGCCCTTATGAAGGGCTACACACAGGCCAGTTTAATAGACGCTACACCCAGAAGTTTTTACGACCCATCCACAGGCAAAGAATGGACACCAAGAAACTACGAAGGGGCTGAGTATGGATACGTGTCCTTGAGAACTGCTTTAGCTAAAAGTATAAACACCGCCACTGTAAATCTGTTGGCAGATATAGGCTTTGATTTGCCAATACAGGTGGGAAAAAGTCTGGGATTGGAGCTGAAACCTTACTACTCTATGGCTCTTGGTAGTATAGAAACAACACCCTTACAGCTAACCGCCGCCTACCAAGCCTTTGCAAACCTTGGTGTTCGGTGTAAGCCTTACTTTATATCCAAGATAGTTTCTTCGGACGGGCGAGTTTTAGAAGAGCATAGTCCTCAATGTGAACAGGTTTTGCCACCACAAGAAACAAGAGTGCTTGTTGATATGCTTAGGGCTGTGGTTTTGGAGGGAACCGCAGTGTCGGCCTCTTCTATAGACAGGTTTGTGGCAGGAAAAACGGGTACAACCAACGATTACATGGATGCGTGGTTTGTAGGATTTACTCCTCAAATAGTTGCTGGTGTTTGGGTGGGCTTTGACATAAAGAGAAGCATGGGTAAAGGGATGGTCGGTGCTCGGGTAGCCTTGCCTATTTGGATTGATTTTATGTCTGTGGCCGCATACATGTTTCCAAAGGAGGACTTCCCAGTGCCAGAGGGTGTTGTCTTTGTAGATTGTCCCACTCCAATGGCTTTCGTAGCTGGCACAGAGGGAATATGTTCTCAAAATTCGGAACAACAAGAACAGGAAAAACCCAAGGACGAGCTTGAGGGTATAGTGGAACCAGAGTTTTTACCAGAACAGCAAAAAACACCAGAACAATCAAAAATAAAGGAGGTGCCCTAATGGCTATTATCAAACCTTACAAAGGCATATTTCCCAAAATTCATCCATCCGTTTATATGTCTGAGAATGTAGTGGTAGTGGGAGATGTAGAAATAGGTGAAGACTCAAGCCTGTGGTTTGGCGCCGTAGTTAGAGGAGATGTCAATTACATTCGTATAGGAAAGGGAACAAACATCCAAGACAACTCAGTGATCCATGTTACCCACGATACCCATCCCACCATTATAGGAGACTACACAACGGTGGGACATAGGGTTATATTGCACGGATGCAAAGTAGGAAACTATGTGCTGATAGGTATGGGGGCGATAGTTATGGACGGCGTGGAGATAGAGGACTATGTCCTGGTGGGTGCTGGTGCACTGCTAACCCCTAACAAAAAATTTCCCTCCGGTGTCTTGGTGGCTGGCTTTCCTGCTAAGGTGGTAAGAGACCTAAAACCTGAAGAGATAGAATACCTAAAACAATCTGCCCTAAACTACATAGCATACAAAAATAACTACCTAAATGGATCTAAGTGAGCTTTTAGATAGGCTCAGAAAGCTTTCTAGGACAGCAGTGGTAGTGGTTGAGGGTAAAAGGGACAAAGAAGCCCTAAAAAAGCTTGGAATAGAAAACGTGATCACCCTTGCAGGCAAAAGGCTAACAGACCTGGCAGATATCCTTGAGGGCACACCGCAGGTCATCCTCCTTTTTGACCTGGATGAACACGGAGAGAGAATCCATAAAAAGGTAGTGGCAATTTTGTCCTCTCAGGGTTATATTTTGATAGATGAGTTTAGGGAGAAGCTCAGAGAGTGCGGAGTGATATACGTGGAGGATTTGTATGAGAAAGTTAGAGGTGCTAAAAAGCCTGCTGGTTCAGGATAGGCTAATTAAGTTTAACTTAGACCTTTTGGAGGGGCTTCTCAGAGAAATAAGGGCAGATATAGAGGAGATAAAGATACTTGTGGAATCTTGCCTTGAGGGAGAAGAGAGGGAAAGCTTATTAAGAACTTTGGCAAACTTTGAGGCTAAGTTTAAAAGTCTGATAGTCCAAGCTTTGGACTATATATACGACCTTTACGAGATTTTCAACTTTGACATCACCTTTCTTTCAAACATACCCGAAGAACTGAGCAGAGAAATAGAGAGATTGGACGCGGTAAACAGTATAAACAAAAACTTAGAGATCCTTGCCAAAGCACTGGAAGATACAATAAGTCTAGTAGATCGGGATGAGAAAATAAAAGTTATACTTACGCCCCTTTTGGTTTACAGAGAGGTTTTGGAACATGGTATGGCCTTTAATCAAAAGTTAGCAGGGGGAGCTTACGTATTCTGAAGCATTTCATAGACCTTCTTAGCAGCCTCTTGCTGAGCTTCTTTTTTGTTCCTTCCCCTTCCTATTGCCCTGTATTCCCTTATCTGGCACTCTACCTCAAAGATTTTCTCATGCTCTTTGCCGCTCACACTTACCAACCTGTAGATAGGCCTGTCTTTCCATCTTCCTTGGGTTAGCTCCTGTAGTAATGTTTTGTAATCCCTTTTGTATGCCTCCTTTTCTACAACTTCCTTTATTTTTTCTCCATACCTTTCAAGGAATAGCTTTTTTAAACTATTCATATCTCCGTCCAAATCCATGTATATGGCACCCAAGAGGGCTTCAAAAAGGTCTGACAGTACCGAACTACTAACAGGTCTTCTCTTACCCGATATTCTGACGTACTTATCCAGTTCAAGCTCTTCTGCTATAGAAGCCAAAAACTCTTCGCTGACCAAATAAGCCTTAATGTTCGCCAAAACTCCTTCTTTGTAATGAGGGTAGTTTTCCACTAAAAAGCTAACCACCAAAAAATTTACTATGGAGTCTCCTAAAAATTCTAAAAGCTCGTAGTTCTCTCTGCTGTTTTGGTAAGACCTATGGGTGAGGGCTGTTTGCAGATAATGTGGATTTTTAAAGTGATAACCTATTTTATCTTCAAGTTCCTTATAGTTTTCTGAAGACAAGGCATGCATTGGTGCCTCCAAAGCCAAAGGAGTTAGAGATTGCCACTACCACCTCTTTTTTTACTGCCACGTTGGGAGTATAGTCTAAGTCGCACTCCGGATCTGGATGTTCTAAGTTTATGGTAGGTGGAATAATTCCCTCTTGAATGGTCTTTACAGTTGCCACCGCCTCCAAGGCACCCGCTGCACCCAGAAGATGTCCCACCATAGATTTGTTGGAACTGATCTTTAGCCTGTAGGCATGCTCTCCAAAGAGCCTTTTTATTGCCAATGTCTCAGATTTATCATTTAATGGGGTAGATGTTCCATGGGCGTTTATGTAATCTACCTCCGTAGGTGGGATGCCTGCATCCTCCAAAGCCAACTTCATACACATGTATGCCCCCTCACCATCCGTGCAGGGAGCAGTTATGTGATATGCGTCATCGGTAGCACCATAGCCCACAAGCTCTGCGTATATCTTTGCCCCTCTGGCCTTTGCCCTCTCATACTCCTCCAAGACGAGTACTGCCGCACCCTCTCCCATAACAAAGCCATCTCTTTCCAAGTCAAAGGGTCTTGATGCCTTTTGAGGCTCGTGGTTTCTGGTGGATAGTGCCCTCATAGATGCAAAACCTGCAACTCCTAAGGGTGTGATAGCGCTTTCACATCCGCCCACTATGGCTACATCTATATCTCCCCTTTGAATAAGCCTAAAGGCATCCCCTATGGAGTGGTTTCCCGTGGCACAGGCAGAGACTACGCAGTAGTTGGGACCTTTAAATCCAAAGCGAATGGCTATGAGCCCACTCGCCATGTTGGATATGCCATAGGGAATAAAGAAAGGAGACACCCTTCTAGGACCCTTTTCCATAAGGACCTTCTGCTGTTCTTCAATGTCCCTGAGCCCACCTATACCTGTGCCAATTATTACACCTACTCTGTAAGGGTCAAACTTGTCCTCCAAAAGCCCACTGTCCTTTATGGCTTCCTCAGCAGATGCCACCGCAAACTTTATGAAATCAGATACCTTTTGGGCTTCCTTTTTGTCAAAGTACAGCTCTGGGTTAAAATCCTTTACCTCTGCCGCTATATGAACGCTTAGACCTATTTCTACTGGATCAAACCTTTTTATTATATCTACTCCGCTTACACCAGCTATTAAATTCTTCCAGAATTTTTCAACACCCGTGCCTATGGGGCTTACTACCCCAAGGCCCGTAACAACAACTCTTCTGCTCAAGTCTGCACTCTCTCTTTTAGATAGTTGATAACATCCCCCACAGTTCTTATCTTTTCTGCATCTTCGTCAGGTATTTCTATACCAAACTCCTCCTCAAAAGCCATTATAAGCTCCACCACATCCAGAGAGTCCGCTCCGAGGTCCTGCACAAAGTTCGCGTCATCTCTAAGTTTTTCAATCTCTACACCAAGCTGGTCTGCGATTATTTCCTTAACTCTAGTTTCCAGGTCCATAATCAAACCTCCTTAACTTTAGTGTTTGCATTATTATATCACAAACCAAAAGCTTAGAGGTGTGTTATAATAAGTAGTAAAGCCGGAGTGGCGGAATTGGCAGACGCGCTGTCTTGAGGGGGCAGTGCCCGAAAGGGCGTGCGGGTTCGACTCCCGCCTCCGGCACCAACAAACAATGAGGCTCATAAAACACAGTCTCTCCTTTTCCTTCGCAACCCTTCTGAGCAGGATTTTAGGTTACATTAGAGATGCCCTCATAGCATACCACTTTGGCGTCTCCCAGGTAACAGATGCCTTTTTTGTTGCCTTTAGACTACCTAACACCTTCAGAAGACTTTTTGGGGAAGGTGGGTTCAACGCTGCCTTTGTACCAATATACGCTAAGCAGGTAAAGGAGGGCAAGGAAAAGGAGTTTTTGAGTTCTGCCTTAGGCTACTATTTACTCATAAACCTATTGGTAGTTCTTTTGGGGGTGTTATTTGCTGAATATCTCATAAGCATTATTGCACCGGGCTTGAGGGCTAAGCCTTACTTTGATCTGGCGGTTTTTATGGGTAGATGGGTCTTTATATACCTTCTGTTTGTGGGTTTATCTGCCTTTTTTATGGCCCTTTTGAACACTCGCGGTGTGTTTTTTGTACCTGCCTTTGCTCAGGCAGTTTTTAACATAGGCTTTTCTTTGGTTATTGCTCTTTTTGCACAAAGTTTTGGCTATTATGCATTGATAGGCGGTGTTTTAGCGGGAGGGTTTTTACAGTTTACCTTCCATCTACCCTTTTTAAGAGGAATTCCTTTGGGTTTTAGTCTTAGGCTCCATCCCGATGTTAAGCTTTTGTTCAAAAGGCTGATACCAGCCCTTATGGGCTTTGGAGTTGCTCAGTTATCTTTCTTTATAGACACCTTTCTGACTTCCTTTTTGACTTTGGGTGCTATATCTTACCTTTATTACGCCAACAGGATATTCCAACTACCTTTAGGCGCTATATCTGTGGGCGTGGCAAATTCTTTGCTTTCTGCCCTCTCTTTAGGTGAAGACAGAAGCAAGAACATAACTTTGGCTATGCGTTTTTTGTTTTTGCTATCCTTTCCTTCTGTAGTGGGCCTTCTTGTCTTCTCCGAGCAGATAGTGAGGCTTCTATACGGTAGAGGGAACTTCTCTGGAACTGATGTTTTAATGGTCTCTTATGTACTAAAAGCTTACAGTTTGGGGCTTATCTTTTTTTCCCTTCAAAAAGCCCTCAGCAGTGTATTTTTTGCCAAAGGAGACACCTTTACACCTATGAAAGCGAGCCTGTTGGCCATTTTGTCTGAGGGCACAAGTGCCCTTATTTATGCCTTTGTGCTAAAGCTTGGTGCGGTGGGCTTGGCTTTGGGTACCGCGACCTCTTCCATCTTCTCCTTTGGATACCTCCTGAAGAAAACTTACCAGTTGATAGATTGGCAAACCTTAATGGAAAGTTCGATGAAGGTAGCTCTTGCTGGCCTTCTGATGGGACTCTTTGGCCTATTTTTGAAAGACAAAATACATCTACTTTTAGCAATACCTATGTGTATTATTCTTTACTTTAGCCTTTTGGTTCTTTTTAGGGAGGAACTATTGGTTGCCTCCCTGAGCCTTGGCAAGGGCTTGGTTAAGAAGCTTTTGAACCCTTGAACACCTTCTGCTTGCCTCGTTTTTGTGAATTACCCCCTTTGAGGCGGTATGCTGTATTACAGATATTACCTTCGGTAGATACTCTTTTGCCTCTTCCAGCTTACCTTCCGCTATGAGCTTTTTAAAGTTCCTTATGTAGGTCTTCATACGTGAAAGGTGATACCTGTTTCTCAACCTTCTTTTGGCGTCCCTTCTCATACGCTTTTTGGCTTGTCTCGTGTTCGGCATACAAAACCTCCAGCAAGGATTTCAATTAGTGATATACTATTATACCATAACAATTTAAAGGAGGTGTACCATGAAGAGAATGCTGCTTTTGGGACTTTTCACCCTGGGCTTTTTGGCAGCATCCTGCGAGCAAAAGCCTGCAGAACAGTCTGCAGGGGAACAAAAGCCTGCGGAGCAGCAACAACAGTCCGCTCAGCAACCTCAGTCAACCCAACAACCTGAGCAGCAACAGTCTGGTCAGCAACCTGCAGGAGAGCAAAAAGCCGCCGAACAACAAAAGTCTGAGGCAAAGCCAGCTCAAGCTGCTGCAGCGGCAGGTGCAGAGGATCTAGCTAAGTCTAAGGGCTGTCTTGCTTGCCACGATGTAAACGCCAAGAAAGTGGGACCAGCCTTTAAGGATGTAGCAAAGAAGTATGCAGGCAAATCTGACGCAGTGAATTACCTGGTGGACAAGATTAAGAAAGGTGGTTCTGGTACATGGGGTAATGTACCAATGCCTCCTCAGAATGTAACCGACGAAGAAGCCAAGAAGCTTGCAGAGTGGATTCTTTCTCTTAAGTAATTTTTAAAAAAAGGGGGGCAATGCCCCCTCCCTTTAACACGCTCTACCAGGCGCTCCTGAACAATCTGAACAAGGGACAACCCCCTTTGTACCAAACAACAGCTTAAGTCCCTCCTCTTCAAAGAAAGGTGCGATGTTTCCACTCTTTATTTTCCACATGAAATACTTTTCAAAAGCAAATTTCATGTAGTGTGGCCATATACCTTTGCTAAACTTCACCTCAGTCCTTGGAGGTATAACTGGATTTACATAGAAGAAGATAGCATCCTTTCCCATATCTGCAACACATATGGCAAAGAACTCCGGTGCATATCTATCTGTAGAGTTTCTTATATCATTGATTATGTTCTTTGCTACCGCCATAGCCATTTGTTCTACAACCATACCTATCTTGGATACTCCAGTAGGTATAGGTGTTTGCTCCACAGGAGGTATGGCAGTTACGGTACCCACAGCGTAGATGTTTTTGTAAGTGGGGTTTTGTAAACACTTATCGACGATAACCATATTGTCGGCAGGATTTGCTACTTTATCTCCAGCGGATGCAACTACCTCGGGGCCCATAAACTTTGGCATCAGCATGGATAGCTTACAAGGCTCCTCGTAGGTATTGCCATTTAGATCCTCGTAAATTACCTTATCTGGTTCTACCTTGGTGATCTTCACGTTGGCAATCCATTTTATGCTTTTCTCTGCAAAAAGGTCTTCCATTAATCTTCTTGAAGGTCCCACACCACCAAGCCCCATATGACCTACGTAAGGCTCTGAGGTTATAAAGGTTATGGGCACCTTGTGTCTTATTCCCCTCTTTTTGAGCTCATAATGTAGCATAAAGGCAAATTCATAAGCCGGTCCAAAACAGCTAACGCCGGGTAATGCACCAATCACAACAGGTCCCGGGTTCTTATAAAATTCCTCAAGCTTTTCCCGAAGTTCCAGAGCGTGCTCTGCTGTGCATATAGAGGTGGAGTTTTGTTCTTGCCCCTCTGCACTAAAAACCAGCTTTGGACCAGTGGCAATTACCAAGTAATCATACTCAATCTCTTTACCGGATGTAGTCCAAACTTTGTTGGCATCTGGGTCTATTCTCTCTCCGTCCTCTGGCACATATTCAATACCATGCTTTGGCAGTAAGCTTCCTAAAGGAACGCTTATGTCTTCGAACTTTCTCCAGCCCAGCGCTAAGTGCGGATAAGAGGGCGTAAAACCAAAGTATGGCCTGCCTGAGACTACTGTGATCCTCAAATTTTTGTCCATCTTCCTTAGACTGTAGGCGGTTGCTAAACCACCTATGCCACCACCTAGTATAACTACATGCTTGCTCATTGCATACCTCCAAAAATTAGATTTGGCTTAGTAAAATTATAAGCATATTTTAAAGAATAGAATGGACTATCTGTTATAATCTTTGCCTGACATGATCCCTTTAAAGGATATAAACCCAAGCAGAAGTTTTCCAATTGTCAATTTAGCTATCATCCTTGTTTGCTCTGTGATATGGCTGTATGAAGTAAATTTGGGCGAGTACGAGTTTGACGATTTTATCTATAACTTTGGTTTAGTACCGGAGGAAGTTTTTTCCAAACCTTATCAGTTGTTTACTCACATGTTTTTACACGGAAGCTGGCTCCATATCATTGGCAATATGTGGTTTTTGTGGGTTTTTGGAGATAACGTGGAAGATCGTCTGGGAAAGTTTAAATATCTGCTGTTTTACGTGCTGTGTGGTTTTGGTGCGGCGGTTATTCAATCCCTTGTTAGTTTTTTAACAGGTGCTGTGGATGTACCTATGGTAGGTGCCAGCGGAGCTATAAGCGGGGTACTGGGAGCATACCTTTATCTTTTCCCACATGCCCGTATTCTTGCCCTTGTGCCCATTTTCTTTTTCCTAACCTTTGTGGAATTACCGGCAGTATTTTTTATAGGTATGTGGGTGTTTATTCAAATTATAAACGGGCTGACTACACTGCCCTTTGCAGGTATGGGTGGAGTGGCTTGGTTTGCCCACATAGGTGGATTTTTTGTAGGCTACAAGCTCGTTAGAGTGTTTTACAGAAGGAGGTTGTATTGGTAAGGCACGGACTTTTGTTAAGCGGTTTGATATTCTTGGGCTCACTGTCAGCTTTTTTGTTAGTTAGGAGGCTTTTTTTTGGTTTCATTAAAAAATCTTCCCAAGACTATGCGGTAATGCTTCTTCGGGTACTCCGCTTACCTTCTTTGTTTTGGGCAATTGTTATTAGCCTTTACCTTACGGTAAAGCTCAGTTCTAGGCTACTTTTGGGGTACTCGTCGGTAGTAGAAAAGGTTTTAATATCTCTATTGATCCTTTCTATAACCTCATTTTTTTCTAATTTGCTCTCTGAACTTTTACAGGTTTATATTTCAAAGGCAAGCTTGAAATTTCCAAGGACTGGTATTGTATTTGTGATAATTAAATTGTTCGTCTTTATTTTGGGTACTATAACTATCCTGTCTTATCTTGGTATTCAGGTAGTTCATTTTATAACTACCTTAGGCATTGCTGGACTTGCGATCTCCCTTGCCCTTCAGGGTACGCTTTCCAACATCCTTGCCGGGCTTAACTTAATTGCCAGCAGACAGATTGAAGTGGGAGATTTTGTTAGGTTAGAAAATGGTGAAGAAGGTTATGTAGAAGACATAACATGGATGAACACAATTATTAGGAGACGAGACAACAATCTTGTGGTGGTGCCAAACTCCCGGCTGGTTAACTCCATAGTAATAAACTACGGAAAACCAGTACCTTCAATGAACACTGTAGTTTCCATCGTGATCCCATATTCTTCGGACCTTGAAAAAGCAGAAAGGTTAACCTTAGAGGTTGCAAAGGAGGTGCAAAAAACTGTTGAGGGTGCAGACCCAAACTTTGAACCTTCTGTGCGCTACAATGCCTTCACAGAGCTTGGAATTACCTTAAACATCACTCTCAGAGTCCTTAACCCGGACTATCAGTTTCTTATCCGCCACGAGTTTATAAAAAGGCTCAAAAAGGCCTACGAGAGGGAGGGTGTACCTTTTATTCAACCTTCAGCACAACCTTCCCGAAGTGCTTAGAGCTTTCCAAGTATCTGTGGGCTTCTTGGGCCTCCTTGAGGTCAAAAACTTTATCCACCACTGGCTTTAAAAGCCCCCTTTCAAAAAGTTTGGTGATCTTAAAGAGGTCTGCCCTTGGTCCCATATAAACACCCAAAAGTTCAATTTCTCTAACAAAAACATACCTTATATCTATCTCCGCCTTTGAACCCGTGGTAGTGCCGAAGAAAACAAGCTTTCCACCCTTTTTAAGACATTCCACGCTTCTCCAAAAGGTTGCTTCCCCTACATGGTCCATAACAATATCCACTCCCTCTTTGAACAGTCCTCTAACCTTCTTTACCACATCCTCCTCATAGTGATTTATGACCACATCCGCCCCAAGGTCTTTGCACATTTTTGCTTTCCTTTCGTCCCCCGCAGTGGCTATCACAAAAGCACCAAAAAGCTTGGCTATTTGAATACCTGCAACACCCACGCCCGAGGAGCCAGCCCATATTAAAACCCTACTGTGTGGCTTTATCCCTCCCTTTCTAACCAAGGCATTCCAAACGGTTAAAAAGGTAAGGGGATAACTGGCAGACTCTTCAAAGCTCAAGTTTTTTGGCTTTGGCAAAACATTCCTTGCGGGTACCTTTACAAACTCCGCATAACCACCTTTGCTTCTTAGCCCAAGTATATCGTAATCTTTACAAAGGTTATCCCTTCCAGACTGACACTCAT
>JAEMPM010000177.1 GCA_022759285.1 Thermocrinis sp. | reverse complement strand
GGTTTTTAATATTTCTAATGATAGCACGAGGAATAAAGTTTGTCAAGTGTTTTTTACTTAAACCTTTCTGTTTAAAGGTTCCTTTGCCACGCTTGAACCATCTCTGGGTCTATATCTACCAAAATAATCTTTTTTAGGTTTTTGGGTTTGAAGTTTTTTATTTCCTCAAGCATTGCCTTTGCGGAGAGTTCCTTGGGAAGTCCGCCTACGCCTGTGCCCATTCCGGGCATTGCCAAAGTCTCAAAGCCCAAGCGGTCCGCCAGCTCCAAGCTTGCCCTCACCGCCTTCCTCACCTTTTCCTCCGAGCTGTCCATAGCGGGCTCTTCCATGGTGGGTGCGTGGATTACGCCCTTGAATTTTAGCTTGCCTGCACTGGTAAGTACCGCAGAGCCAACCGGAATGGGTGCCTTTTGCACCGCCTCCCTTTCTATCTCCTCTCCTCCAAATCTCTTTATCACACCTGCCACACCACCACCCATAAGTCCCAGGGAGTTGGCAGGATTGACGATCACATCCGCATCCACCTCAAGGATGCTACCCTTAATTACCTCTATTTGCATGAGATTTAAAATTTTAGCATGAATATTACGCAGGGATGGGTGCTTTTGGCTTTTGTGGTGATATTGAGTGCCATAATTTTGCCCATTCCTGCTTTATTTCTTGATGTGCTTTTGGCATTAAGTATAACTTTTTCTTTGACGGTTTTAACGCTTACCACCTTTATAAAGGATCCTTTGGAACTTTCAGCCTTTCCATCCATACTGCTTTTAGGAACACTCCTTAGGCTATCTTTAAACATTGCCGCAGCAAGAAGGATTCTGCTTTACGGTCACGAGGGTACCTCTGCCGCGGGGCACATAATAGAGGGTTTTGGTAAGTTTGTTGTGGGTGGGGATGTAGTGGTAGGTTTGGTGGTATTTCTGATCTTTATAGTCATAAACTTTGTGGTTATTACAAGGGGTGCGGAGAGGATCTCAGAGGTGGCGGCGAGATTTACCTTGGACGCCATGCCCGGAAAGCAGATGAGCATAGACGCAGACCTCAACGCCGGGCTGATTTCCGAGGAAGAAGCCCGTAGGAGAAGGGCACAGTTAGAGCTGGAGGCAGCCTTTTACGGTGCCATGGACGGTGCAAGCAAGTTCATAAGAGGAGACGCCATTGCAGCATTGATAATACTCTTTTTAAGCTTAGTGGGTGGTCTTATAGTAGGCATAGTCCTTAAAGGTATGCCTTTTTCTGATGCAGTCTCTACCTATACCTTGCTAACGGTGGGCGAAGGTCTTGCAAGCCAAATACCTGCTTTGATGCTTTCCACTTCTGCGGGTATAGTGGTAACAAAGTCCTCCTCCAAAGATCAGCTGGGAAATGTTCTGCTTCAGGAGTTTTCCAAAGAGCCCAAGGTGTTTCTCTTTTCCTCCGCCCTGTTGGTGTTTATAGGACTCATTCCGGGATTTCCTAAAATTCCCTTCTTCTTCATGGCTGGGCTTTTAGGAGGACTTTACTATCTGCTGAAAAAGAGCCTTCAGGAAAAGGAACTAAAAGAGCTGGAAAAGCTTTTGGTGGAACAGAAAAAAACAACTGAGAAGAGTGAGGAGGAGATCGTCACACAACCAGAGACCCTTGCCTTTGAGATAGGCTATGGGCTTGTGCCCTTGGTGGATGAGTCTCAGGGTGGAGACCTTCCAGAGAGGATAAAATCCATGAGAAAGCAAATAGCCCGAGAGTTTGGTGTAGTTGTTCCTTTGGTGCATATAAGAGACAACCTAACCCTCAGACCTTATCAATACAGAATACTCATAAGGGGGCTTGAAGTCAGTAGCTACGAGGTAATGCCAAACAGATATTTGGCAATAGACTTGGGAAATGCAAAAAGGAGCATTGAGGGCGTGGAAACCCACGAACCTGCCTTCAACTTAAAAGCCTACTGGATCACAGAGGACATGAAAGATAAGGCTCAAAGGCTTGGCTATATGGTGGTTGATGTAAGCACCGCCATAATTACACATCTTTCTGAAGTAATAAAGAGGAACCTTCACGAGATCCTTGGTAGGGGCGAGGTTATAGACCTGGTGGAGAACCTCACCAGAAAGTATCCAAAGGCTATGCAGGGACTCGTACCGGACGTAATACCTATTTCTATCTTACACAGAACATTGCAGAACCTTTTAAGTGAGGGCATCCCAATAAACGACCTTCTAACCATAGTGGAGACCTTGGCAGACTATGTGGAACAGACAAAGGACCCAGACCTGCTTACTGAATATGTCAGACAAAGGCTTGCAAAGAGGATCACGAGGCTATATTTAACGGACAATGTTCTTTATGCACTGATACTATCTCCCAGGTTGGAGGCAAAGCTTAGTGCATACTTGCAAGAGGGAAAGGAAGAGGAGTTCCTTGACCTGCTTATAAACAAAATACATCCCAAGCTAAATTCAGAAATTTCAAAATTTGTTCAATACCAAGCTAAACCAGTGTTGATAACCGTCACAAGCCTAAGAAGGCACATCAAAAAGGTCCTGTCCGCATACCTCCCTCAACTTGCGGTTTTATCTTATAATGAACTTGATAGACAAGTAAACCTAAAAGTTCTGGGGGTTGTAGATGAAGATTAAAAAATTGGTGGCGGGCTCCCTTCAGGAGGCGGTGGAGGAGGTGAGAAACTTATACGGACCGGACGCCACCATACTATCCACAAGGATCATAAAGAAAAGGCTTATACCCTTTCTGCCTTTTATCTCCCGTTCCCAATTAGAAGTTACCGTAGGTATCCCAGACACAGAAGACTTTTCTAACCATCTTAAAAGTCAAGATGGTGTTTATGAAGAGATCAACAGACTAAAAGAAAGCCTAAAAGAAGTGGTTGAATTAGTCAAAAAGCAAAAGGCAGAATCTCCAGAGGAAATAAGATCCATAGAGAGCGAATACTCTCTAAGGGCGTTGAACCTCATGAACAAACTTATAAACAAAGGTGTTGCCAAAGATGTGGCAAAGGCAATCATTGACGCAGCATGTGGTTATGATTATGAGCTAGAGCGTTTGGACCTAAAGGGAGAAACATACGAATCCTTAAAGATGGGTCTTGAAAGTACTTTGAATTTGATTACGGATTTTGAAAGTTACCTACAGGATTTTAAGATCATAGCCTTGGTGGGTCCAACTGGTGTGGGGAAAACTACCACAGTGGTAAAGCTCGCTTATTACATAAAGGAGCTTGGAAAAAAGGTGGGTGTTATAACCATAGACAGTTACAGGGTGGCTGCAGTTCAACAGTTAAAAACATTTATTAGCATTATGGAATTGCCCTTTAGAACCGCCGACACTCCCCAAAGATTGAGAGAATGCATAGGGGAACTTTCTTGCATGGATGTATTGCTTGTGGATACTGGTGGAAGGAGCCACTACGATGACATAAAGGTAAAGGAACTGGTGCCTTTCTTTAACAAACTGCCCGCTTTGGAAGTATACTTTACAGTAAGCGCTAACATGGACGAAAGGGTTATGGCGGAAGCGTTGGAAAAATTTAGCGTATTGCCCATAAAAGGGTTAATATTCACAAAGATGGACGAAACCCCCTACCATGGCTGTGTTTTGAACCTTGCTTATCGCACTAAGCTGCCCATACTCTGCTGGACAACTGGGCAGCGTGTTCCTAAGGATCTGATAATGGCAAACTATGAATATCTTACTAAGCTTTTTCTGAGGGTGGAAGAGTGATGGAACTACAGACTATGCCCCTGAAGGTTTTGGAAGGAAAGGAGAAATCTACGGGCTACATATCCATTGCCAGCGGAAAGGGTGGGGTAGGAAAGACAATAATTACTATAAATATAGGAAGAATCCTTCACTCCAGCGGCAAAAAGGTTCTGCTTATAGATGGAGACCTTGGACTGAGCAACATACATATAATGCTTGGTATAACTCCACCCAAAAATCTCTATCACTTCTTTACAGGAACTGCTTCCCTTGAAGAAGTGGTTATTCCCATAGAGGAGGGTTTTGACTTTATCTCAAGTGCCAGTGGTATAAGGGAGTTAGTAAATATGCCCTTTGGCAGACTAAAAACCTTAATTCAAAGGCTTCAGGAGTTTGCAGAAGGGCGCTACGATTGGGTCATCTTTGATACACCCCCTGGCATACACTCAGACACCATAGCCATAGTTTCTTCTTCCCAAATGCCCATACTGATCACAACTCCAGAGCCCACCGCAATAGCTGATGCCTACGGTCTTATAAAGGTGATGAACTTGGAGGAAGGATTGAAGGAGTTCTTCTTGATTGTCAACAAGGTATCCTCAGAGGAAGAGGGAGAAAAGGTATATGAAAGCATAAGACTTGTGTGTCAAAAATTCACAACTGCAGAACCAAAGTACGCGGGTAGTATAAAGTACCATCCAAAGCTAATAAAGAACATAATAGGACAGAACCCCTTCAACGATGAACTGATAGTAGAACTAACCAGAATATTAAACAGGCTTTCATTGGTGCAAACAAAGCCAAAGGTGAGCTTTTGGGAAAGACTTTTGGCAAAGCTAAGAAGGAGGTCGCTCTAAAAATACAAGCCTAATAAGGTAAAGAAAGGGTCAACTCCCTTATCCGCTGGGGGATGGTCCCACCAAGGTATTTTTAGAACAGTCTCAAGCTAAAAAGAGGCGGTTAAAATAAATTAAATGATCAATCACAATGTGTTCATTGCACTTCTGCATTTTCCTGCTATGGATAGACAGGGAAAAACCATAATAACCTCCTTTACCACCATGGATCTGCACGATATAGCAAGACCAGCCAGAGCCTATGAGATAAATACCTTTTACATAGTCCAGCCGGTAGATGCCCAAAGGGCTGTGATAAAAAAACAGATAGAGTACTGGTCTTCCGAAGAGGGTCTAAAGACCAACCCAACGAGGACAGAAACAGTTAGCCTTGTTCGGCTCGCTTATAACTTGGAGGAAGTTATAGAGGATATACAAAACAGGAGAGGAAGGAAACCAAAGCTTGTGGGTACGGACGCAAGAACCTATCCAAACACTGTAAGCTATGAGTTTTTAAAAAGGGAGATAGAAAAAAGACAGGATGACTTTTTAATCCTTTTTGGTACAGGTTATGGCATTCCCCCAGACCTTATGAACACCTTTGACTACATATTGGAGCCTATTTACGGTGCAGGAGATTGGAATCACCTTTCAGTGAGAAACGCCTGCGCCATAATACTGGATAGACTTTTTAGCAGAAACAGGTGCTGATATGCTATACCATCTTTCCCTCTATCTAAAGGATTTCTTTTTTGGTTTTAATGTTTTCAAATACATAACTTTTCGGTCCTTTTTGGCCATAATGCTTGCCTTCTTTCTAACACTACTGCTAACGCCCATTTTCCTAAAGAAGCTAAAAGCCATTCAAAGACTTTTTAAGGGCTATGTGCGGGAATACACACCGGAGGGACACACCGTCAAAAAACTGGTCCCCAACATGGGTGGATTGGTGATACTTACATCCGTCCTTCTGTCCTCCCTCCTTCTCATGAGACTGGACCTTGCTTACTTTTGGGTGATCTCCTTTTGTATTCTCGGTTTTGGGCTCATAGGTCTTTGGGACGACTATACCAAGCTAAAGAACAAAAAGGGTATATCCGCAAAGGCTAAGTTCTCCGCCCAAGTTCTTGTGGCATCCCTTACAGCCCTTGCCCTCTATAAATTTACAGAGGTGGGCACAAAGCTTTACTTTCCTCTCTTTAAAAACCTTCAAATAGACCTGGGACTTTTTTATATACCCTTTGCGGTTTTGGTAATCGTAGCCACATCTAACGCAGTAAATCTCACCGATGGGCTTGATGGGCTTGCAGTTGGACCTGTTATGACCACCGCCGCATCCTTAGGTATAATAGCCTACACAGTAGGACACGCAAACATTGCCAAGTATTTAAACATTCCCTATGTACCCTATGCAGGAGATCTTACAGTTCTGTGTTTTGCCATAGTAGGTGCTGGACTTGGCTTTTTGTGGTTCAACGCTTATCCAGCCCAGCTATTTATGGGGGATGTGGGCGCCTTAGCCCTTGGGGCAGGACTTGGGGTAATAGCCCTCGTAGCAAAGGCAGAACTCATTCTACCCATAGCGGGAGGAATCTTTGTTTTTGAAACCTTGAGCGTGATCCTCCAGGTGGCATATTTCAAACTTACAAAGGGCAAAAGACTCTTCAAAATGGCACCCTTTCACCACCATTTAGAGCTTTCGGGTATTCCAGAACCCAAAATAGTTGTTAGGCTCTGGATAGTTTCCATTTTGCTCAGCGTCTTGGCAGTGGCAACCCTAAAGCTGAGATAAGAGCCTTTCTACTAAAACATCGGGCGGTTTGTCTGCTTCCAGTCTAATATGTGCCAGCTTATAAATCTTTTCCCTCTCCTCCATTAATGCCCTTAGATAATCCAATCCTCTCTTCAAAAGAGGTCTACCCTCTTGATTGGCACACCTTTGCAAAAAGGTTTCAAAATCTAAATCCAGCCATACCACCAAACCTGCAGACTTCATCTTCTCCATAGCAGTAGGGTTTGCTCCAAGCCCTCCACCTGTGCTAACCACAACCCTTTCTTTTTCCAAAAACTCCTCTAACACATTTCTTTCAAGGCTTCTGAAGTACTCCTCTCCTTTGCTTTTAAATATCTCCTCTACGCTCTTACCCTCCCTCTCCTCTATAACCTGGTCTATGTCCCAAAAGGTATAGCCAAGCTTGTCCGCCAATAGCTTTCCCACTGTGCTTTTTCCACTGCACATAAAACCTACCAAAAAGATACGGGTAGGCTTCATAAGAAACTCTTTAAAATGGCTTGCATCTGTGCGGTAAGCAAGCCCAAAGCTTGAAGTTGAGACACCACCTCTTGCCCTTTTGCTTCTATCAGGTCCTTTAATCCTTCACCAAACTTTTGATAAAAGCCATCTTTATCCTCGTAGTCATCGCACATCTGAAAGAGAAGCCCAAAGTTCATACCTACCCTTTCTAAATCGCTGACAAGGTCATCCCTCTTTGCAACCAGACCTCCCAACATAAAACAGGCAGAAAAAAGCTCTGCAGTCTTTTTAAGGCTTATACGTTCAAGCTCTCCAAATTTTCTAACATCCATCACCTGCCCACCCACCATACCCTTTGCACCCACCTTCTCGCTAAGAAGCTTTATCATCAAAAGAAGCCTGTCTGCCTCTAAGGTTCTAAAGTTATTTTTATCAGAGAGCACCTCAAAGGCTAAGGTTAGTAGGGCATCACCTGCAAGAAGTGCCAAATCCTCTCCAAAGACCACATGGCACGTGGGCTTCCCTCTTCTGTACTGATCGTTATCCAAAGAGGGCAAGTCATCGTGTATCAGGGAGTAGTTATGAATGAACTCCACCGAACAACCTACAGTTATAGCATCCTCAAGGTCTCCACCAAGAGCTACAGCCACTGCGCACACGATCAATGGTCTTAATCTCTTGCCCCCCTGAAGGGGATAATATGCCATGGCGGATTGTAAAATTGGTGGTTCAATGCCTTCAAGAAACTCCTGTAGCTTTCTCTCTAACCTCTTCTTCCAGTCTATAAGAATGTTTTCACTTTCCAAGATTTTATAATTATACTCACTAAGGTGAAAGGTTACATAGAAAAACTAGTCATTGAGGGGTTTAAGTCCTACGGAAGGCAAAGGATAGAAATTCCCTTAGGGGAGGGCTTTATTGCGGTAGTGGGTCCCAACGGTGCTGGTAAATCCAACATAGGAGATGCCATATCCTTTGCCTTGGGAATAGCCACTTCCAAAGCCCTTAGGGCAAAAAACCTTTCCTATCTTATCTTCAGCAAGGATGGAGAAAGGGCAGATTATGCCTACGTGGAGGTGCATTTTAAAAATTTTGGCGCCTTTCCTATACCAGAGGAGGATGTGATAATCTCCCGCAAAGTTTACAAAGACGGTAGAAGTGTTTTTAGGATCAATGGACAGGTGGTCAAAGAAAAAGAACTTTCTGACTTTCTGTCAAAGGCGGGCATATATGAAAACGGCTACAACGTGGTCCTTCAGGGAGACATCATAAGGTTTCTCAAGATGACCCCTGTAGAGAGAAGAAAGCTCATTGAAGAGGTAGCGGGCATAGGAGAATATGAAGAGAGAAAGCAAAAGGCTCTGGTTCAACTCGGGGAGGTGGAACTCAAACACAGGGAGCTAAAGCTTCTTATAGATGAACTGGAAGTCCAAATGGAGAAGCTCGCCAAAGAAGTGGAAAGGATAAAGCTATACAAAGACCTCTCCCAAAGAAAAAGGGACTTAGAAGTAAAGCTGCTCTCGAAGGAACTTTTAAAGGTCCTTGAGGAAAAAACCTCCACAGAACAAAAGCTTATGAGCTTGGAAGAGGAACTAAAAGAACTGAAGGCACAAGCTCAAAAACTCCAAGAGGAAGCCTCCGCTATAGAGAATGAGCTTTCCTCCCTGAGAACTGCCATACTTCCCTTCAAAGAAAAAACGGGGAGGTTGAGCGAAAGGTTAGACCTCATCCAAAGGGAAACAGAGGATAAATACAAAGAGATTGAAAAAATGCAGGAGGAGGTAGAGAACGCAAAAAAGAGGATAGCACACTTGGAAAGAGACATGGAAGTTTTATCCCAAGAGGAAGAAGAACTCAAGGAGGTTATCCGTCAAAAAGAGGAAGAGGTTCAAAAACTCCAGGAAGAGTTTGATGCAATAAACCAGGAACTAAGGGAAAAGGAAAGGGAAATGCAGAGTGCCTTTGAGGAGATGCATCAAACGGAAGAAAAGATGCGTATCCTTTCAAAAACCATTGAAGAAAAGAAAAAAGAAGCATCCACCTTGGAACTAAAAATAAAAGAGTTGGAGTTAAAGGAGGATAGGGTAAGGGAAGAGCTGAAAAATTTGGAAGAGGAGTTAGAAAGGGTTAAAGGCAGTCTTGGGGAGGATGTTCTGAGTAAAGAGAACTATCAAAAAATGCTAAGAGAAGAGGAGTTTGCCCAAAAGAGGCTAAGGGCTAAGCTGGAAGAAGCAGAAGACCAACTGAGAAAGCTTAGGACAGAGAGGGAGGATATTCTACAGGAGCTGGCAGTTCTTAGAGAAAAGCTTAGGTCTGCAGAGCAGGACGATCTTCCCTTTGAAGACATAGAAGGTGTTTATGGAAGGGTAGCTGACTTAATAAAGGTTAAAGACTATGAATACCTGAAAGCTGTAGAAGCAGCTGGTGGGCAAAGGCTCTCCTTTGTGGTGGTCGAAAATGAAGAGGTTGCGAAAAGATGCATCCAAAGGTTAAAGGAAATCAAGGGCGGTAGAATGAGCTTTATACCACTTAATAGAATAAAAGACCATCCCTTGCCACCCTTTCCAAGAACCCGTGGTGCGGTGGTTATTGACTATGCGGTAAATCTTGTGGAATACGACAAAAAGTTTGAAAAGGCAATAAGGTTTGTTTTTGGAGATACGCTAGTAGTGGAAAACTTTGATAGTGCAAAAGCTCTGGGTATAGGAAACTACCGAATGGTTAGCCTGGATGGGGAGCTCTTTGAAAGGACGGGTGTAATAAGCGGAGGGCACTGGGAATCAAGGGCAAGCTTGGGTAAAAGTTTTTACGAGGAAAAGGCCAAGCAGTTGGAGGAGGTTTTAGAGAAGTTAAAGGAGAGTATTTCAGAAAAGGAAGCCTTAGTCAAAAGCCTAAGAGATGAGCTCGTAGAAAAGGAAGGAGTGGTAAAGATCCTTGAAAGAAGGCTAAAGGAGTTGGAACAAAAACATAAAGAAGGTTTTGAAAAGATAAAGAGCTTGGAACAGAGACTGCAAAAGGGCAAGGAGTATTTAAAGACCTTAGCGGAGGAAAAGGAAAAGACCCAAAAAAGAAAAAGGGAATTAGAAGAGGAGCTCTCTTACCAAGAGGAAAAGTTGGAAAACCTAAGGTTCAGATACTCCTCCCTTTTGAAAATAGCCAAAGAATCTGGCTTGGAAGCCCTAAGAGAAAAGGCAGAAAGACACAGAAAACTCTTGGAAAGAAAGAAAGAAGAGCTATTTTCCCTGAAGCTAAAAGAACAGGAAATTGTCCAACACAAACAAAACCTTCTCCAGGAGATAAGGCAAAGGAAAGCAAGGGTTGAAGACCTAACACAAAACATAGAAAATGCCCAAAAGAGGATAATAGAGCTAAGCCAAGAGAAGGAAAGGATAGAAGAGGAGCTAAAGGATATAAACCTTCAGGCTTATGAGCTTTACAAAAAGGTAGATCAACTGGAAAACCAACTTAGAGAAATAACGTCCCTCCTTGGGCAAAAAAGGATGTCCATAGACCTAAAGACTGAGGAAAGGATAGAAATAGAAAGGGAGCTTTCTAAGCTAACAGACAGGCAAGCTCAACTCCTTGAAAAATTAAAAGAACTTGGCCAAGAAGAACCGCTAAGTGTGGTGCCAGAGAGTTACACTAAGCTAAAGGATGAGCTTTCAAAGGTGGAAAAGGAAATTAACCTTTTGGGCAACATAAACTTCAAGGCGGAGGAGGACTACCAAGAGCTCAAAAACAGGCATGCAGAGTACGTGGAAAGGGACAAAAAGCTCTTGGAGGAGAGAAAGGCAATAAAAGAGCTGCTGGAGGAGATTGAAAGTAAAAAGCTGAAGGCTTTCCTCAAGGCCTATGAGCAGATAAACAAGAGCTTTTCCAAGATCTTTGCCAGATTGTCTCCCGGAGGGAAGGCGTTTATGCAGTTGGAAAAGGAAGATAATCCCTTTGAAGGTGGCATAAACTTGGTGGTAAAACCAAGGGGCAAAGAGGTGCAGTACTTGGAAGCAATCTCGGGTGGTGAAAAGACCTTGGGAGCCCTGTCTTTGATCTTTGCACTGCAGGATTATAAACCCTCCATCTTTTACTACTTTGATGAGGTGGATGCCCACTTGGACGAGGCAAACGCAAGGATGGTGGGGGAACTCATAAAGGAAAGGTCCCAGACTGCTCAGTTTATAGTGGTTACACTAAGGGAAGTACTGGCAAGCTTTGCGGACAAATTAATAGGAGTGAGCAGTAGAGGGGGAATTTCAAAGGTATTCCCCCTCAAAAACCTCATTCACTCCCTTGACTAAAAACCGCCTCTAGTTTTTCCTTCTTCTTGATGGGCTTTATGTAAGGCTTGTCGCCCTTTACCCTTATTTCCACCACATCCACATCCTTAAGGCTACCTTTTAGGAGTTCCTCTGCAAGCAAGTCTTCCACATGCTTTTGAAGGGCTCTCTTTATACTCCTTGCACCGTATTCTGGCTTGTATTCTCTATCAATGAGCCACTCAGAAAAGCTCTTGTGCAGTTTTACCCTAATGTTCCAATCCGCTAAGTTCTTGTTCATTTCTTCAACTTGAAGGTCCAAAATCTTCATGATATCATCCTTCTCAAGGGCTCTATAGACTATGATCTCGTCCAAGCGATTGAGGAACTCAGGGCTGAATGACCTTTTGACCTGCTCCATAACATTCTTCTTCATCTGTTCAAAGTCTATGACACCGAACTTTTGCTCGAAGCCCATCTTCCCACCGTGAACTATGAGCCTTGCACCAAGGTTGGAGGTCATTATTATGATGGTGTTGGAGAAATCTACCGTCCTTCCCATTGCATCAGTGAGTCTTCCGTCGTCAAAAATTTGGAGGAAGATGTTGAAGACATCAGGGTGTGCCTTTTCTATCTCGTCAAAGAGTAGCACCGAGTATGGTCTTCTGCGCACCCTTTCAGTTAGCTGACCACCCTCTTCGTAACCTACGTATCCGGGTGGCGCACCCACAAGCCTTGAGACAGTGTGCTTTTCCATATATTCGGACATATCAAACCTTATGAGGGCATCCTCAGTACCAAAGAGGTATTCTGCCAAAGCCTTGGCGGTCTCTGTTTTTCCAACACCCGTAGGACCCAAGAACAGGAAAACTCCAATAGGTCTGTGTCTTCCTTTGAGCCCAACCCTTGACCTTCTGATAGCCCTTGCTATCGCTTTTATGGCTTCATCTTGTCCTATTACCCGCTTTTTCAACTCTTCCTCTATATGCAAAAGCTTTTGTGTATCGCTTTCATGAACCCTTTTAACGGGAATACCCGTCCATCTGGCAACCACTTCCGCTACATCCTCCTCTGTAACCTTTGGTCTGTGTTTTAGCATTTCCTGCTTCCACTTCATCTTTAGGTTTTCAAACTTTGCCCTTAGTTTCAGCTCTTCATCCCTTAGCTTGGCAGCTTTCTCGTAATCCTGTTCCGCAACTGCCTCCTCTTTTTTGGATTCTATCTCCTTTATCTTTTCCTCTAACTCCTTTAGCTCCGGTGGGAGCTGATAAGCTTTTAGCTTTACCAAAGCGCCAGCTTCGTCCAAAACATCTATTGCCTTATCCGGCAAGTGCCTGTCTGTAATATACCTTTCTGAAAGTTGAACAGCCTTCTCTATTGCGGCAGATGTGTACTCCACATTATGAAACTCTTCAAACTTGGACTTTAGCCCATAAAGTATCCTTATAGTGTCCTCTTGAGAAGGTTCTTCTACCAAGACAGGTTGGAACCTTCTTTCCAAAGCTCCATCCTTTTCTATGTACTTTCTGTATTCATCCAACGTAGTAGCACCTATAACTTGGATCTCTCCGCGAGCTAAGGCGGGCTTTAGCATGTTGGATGCATCTATGGACCCTTCCGCAGAACCTGCACCCACTATAGTGTGGATCTCGTCTATGAAAAGGATCACATTGGGAGCCTTTTCCAGTTCTTTTAGAATGTTTTTGAGGCGCTCTTCAAACTGCCCTCTGTACTTTGTACCAGCTACCAAAGCAGCCAAGTCTAGGGCTACTATCCGCTTGTTCAGAAGGGGTTCTGGCACCTCCCTGTTGGCTATTCTTTGAGCTAAGCCTTCCACTATTGCTGTCTTTCCAACACCAGGGTCGCCCAAAAGTACAGGGTTGTTCTTGCGCCTCCTGACAAGGATCTGTATAACCCTTTCTATTTCCTTTTCCCTTCCTATTACAGGGTCCAACTTTCCTTCCCTTGCCATCTGTGTGAGGTCCCTTGAGAACCTATCCAGGTTGGGAGTAGGTGCATACTTGGCAGTCTCCTGAGGAGGAAGCTCTCCAAGAAGCTGAAGGACCTCCCTTCTGACAGAGTACTCATCAAGACCGAAACCTCTTAGAATCCTACCACCAAGACCCGTCTTTTCTCTAACAACTCCTATAAGCAGGTGCTCCGGTCCTACAAACTGATGGTGCAGTATGCGCGCCTCTTCTACAGCAAATTCTAAAACCCTCTTGGCATCTGGAGCGAACAAGATCTCACCTGAGTAGGTACCCTTGGTAATCTGACCCAAAATAGCTCTGCGTACCTTTTCTGCAGTAAGCCCAAACTTAGAAAGAATTAAGGTAGGAAGGTCCTCCTCCTTTATAAGTGCTAAAAGTATATGCTCACTGCCTAGGTATGTATGACCTAATTCAATAGCTTCTTCCCTTGCCTGAAGTATAACTTGTCTTGCCTTTTCTGTAAATTTCTCAAACATCTCTTACACCTCTCTTTTATTAAAGATATCTCAAAGCTGTGAAGATTGCAAT
>JAEMPM010000159.1 GCA_022759285.1 Thermocrinis sp. | reverse complement strand
TATTTACCTCTGAAGTTGCGTGAATTTCTTTTGCTATTTGAGCCCAGTTATCTATCAGAACAAAAGTTAAGGCGATGTAATCAAATCTTGAATGTCTTGTTCCATCAATAACCTCTCTTACATCGCCCAAGTAATCTAAGTTCTTTAATCTATCAATTTCTCCAACTTCGTCTAGGAAATCGTATAGGATTTTTACAGCTTTTGCCCTTTTTATATCCAGATTGTAAATACCAATGCCGGGGATAAAGTAGTATGTGGAATTATCCTCTAAGTGCCCCATGGCTTAAATTTTAATTCAATCCAATAGAGTGTTGTTTTTAAACTCTATTACGTTATTTGCTTTATTCACCACTGTGGATTAAATTAATAAGCAAAATTATTTGAGGGGTGGCCTATGGGCTTAAAGCCTTTGAGAATTAAAAATAAAGTATTAGAAGTTCCCATAATACAAGGCGGTATGGGGGTAGGTATCTCTTGGGAGAAGCTGGCTGGTGCAGTGGCAAGGGAAGGTGCTATGGGTGTTATTTCTGCAGTAGGCACAGGTTATAGGTTTCCGGAGCTTGTCAAGAGGGATAAGTTTGGACGTCCCATAGGTTCTATATACACTCACAACAAAGAAGCTTTAACTTGGATGATCCAAAAAGCCAAAGAGATTTCTCAAGGTAGGGGTGCCATAGGGGTAAATATTTTGTATGCTATAACGGATTATGGGCGCGTGCTTAGGGATGCAATAGAAGCCGGGGCGGATGCTATAATAACCGGTGCAGGATTGCCTTTGAAAATGCCAGAATACGCAGAGGGTGCGGATGTTGCCCTTATTCCCATAGTTTCTTCCGCAAGGGCTCTTAATCTGATATGCCGGACATGGGAGAAGAGATACAAAAGGCTACCGGATGCGGTGATTTTGGAGGGTCCCAGATCTGGAGGGCATCAGGGTTTTAAACACGAAGAGTGCTTTATGCCCGAGTATCAGCTGGAAAATCTGTTTCCTTCAGTCCTTGAGGAAGCCCAAAGGTGGGGCGGAATTCCTGTTATAGTTGCGGGAGGAATTTGGAGCTACCAAGACATACTTTGGTATATGGAGAGGGGTGCGAGCGGTGTTCAAATGGCAACTCGTTTTATAGCCACCGTAGAGTGTGACGCACCGGATATATACAAGGAAGTTTTGTTGAAAGCGGAAGAGGATGACATCATACTCTTTAAGTCTCCTGTGGGTTATCCACTGAGAGTGGTAAAAACGCCCTTTGTGGAAAAGCTGTTGCTTGGATACAATGGATGGAACGGTTGTGTTTCCCACTGTGTGGTGCCTTGCAACAAAGGAGAGGAGGCAAAAAAGGTGGGATTTTGCATTGCGGATAGACTGGGTGCAGCGTGGCTTGGGGATTATGAAGAGGGTATATTCATAAGCGGTGCTAACGGTCATCTTTTGAAAAAGCAGGGCATAATAACCGTCAAAGAGCTCATTGAAATTCTTACAGGAAAAAGGGAGGACCCTACCTTAAAATAAAAGCTTAATGTCCCGGAGTGTCCTTCTGATAGACAAGGAAGCTTTACTTTATAACATAAGGAATCTCTATCAGTTTTCCGGTAAACCCATCATAGCGGTTGTCAAATCTGATGCATACGGAGTGGGAGTAAAGTATATTGCAAACCTTTTGGAGTCTTTAAGGGAGGTGGAGTTTTTGGCGGTTGCCTGCGTGGAGGAGGGCATTGAACTGAGGAGGTTAGGGGTAAAAAAGCCCATCCTAATCTTGGGTGGAGTGTTAAAGGACGAAAGGAAAGCCCTGGTGGATTATAAGCTAACACCTGTTATATCCCACAGGGAACACTTGCGGGCGGTGGAGGGGCTAAAAGTTCCTTTACATCTCAAGTTTGACACGGGGATGGGAAGGCTCGGCTTTTTGGATGATTTTGTAGAAGACCCAAGGATAGAAGGTTTACTAACACATCTTTCTTCTCCCGCAGACGAAGAGTTTTCCAAAAGGCAGATAGAGGACTTTAAAAAGATCCTTAAGAGATACAAAGGAATAAAGTACGTGCACCTGGAAAGCTCGGCGGGGCTGATCTACAAAGTGCCCTTTGCTACCCACATAAGGGTCGGCCTTGCCCTGTACGGAGAAAAGCCTTTGCCTAACTATCCCATCGAATTGAAGCCAGTACTCACTTTGAGAGCAAGGTTGATATCTGTTAAAAATCTTCCCAAGGGACATCCTATATCCTACTCAAGAAGCTATATCCTTGAAAGAGATACCTTGGTGGGTGTGGTCGCCTTCGGTTATGCAGACGGGCTTATGAAGAACCTTTCCAACAGGGGAGTCCTTTATTACCAAGGAAAGCCCGTAAAAATACTTGGCAACATCACCATGGATATGACCATTGTGGATTTGAGCGGAACACAGCCAAAGGTAGGAGATTGGGTAGATATAGTTTTTCAAGGGCAGAGCTTTACAGATTTAGCCAAACTGGCGGGAACAATACCCTATGAGCTTATGTGTAATCTTTCAAAAAGAATAAAAAGAGAACTCTTATAATTTTTAAACCCAGCTATGCGGAAAGAACTGAGCCCTTTCATAGTAATGGACATTTTAAAGCTAGCTCAAGAAATTCCCGATGTTGTACATTTGGAAATTGGAGAGCCAGACTTGGAGCCACCACCGGGTGTAATAGAGCGTTTAAATTGGGCTGTCTCAAAGAGACTGTTTAACTATACTCCAAGCCTTGGGCTGTGGGAACTCAGAGAAAGGATCGCCAAACATTACAGGGACTATTACGGAGTTGATATAGACCCAAACCGGGTGGTTATTACCACCGGAACCTCCTCTGCATTCCTGGTAGCCTACTCCATACTCTTTGACATTGGAGAGAGGGTAGCCCTCGCAGATCCATCTTATCCTTGCTATAAGAACTTTGCCCATCTTTTGGGTGTGGAGCCCGTCTTTGTCAATGTTGATGAAAGCACAAACTATCAGATCACACCAGAGCACTTAGAAGGTTTGAACATTAAGGGCGTTCATATCTCTTCTCCATCAAACCCAACGGGTACACTCTACGATGAGGAAAACCTCAGGGCTCTGTGTGAATATTGCAGGGAAAGGAACATATACCTAATATCCGATGAGATATACCATGGGCTCGTTTATGAAGGAAAAGAAAGGACTGCCCTTGAGTTTTGGGACAGGGCTATTGTTATAAATGGCTTTTCTAAGTTTTTCTGTATGCCCGGTTTTAGGGTGGGTTGGATGATCTTACCGGAGGACCTCATAAGAAGGGCGGAGGTAGTCATGCAAAACGTTTATATATGCGCTCCAACCATTAGCCAGTATTCCGCCTTGGGTGCTTTTGATTACGATTACCTTTCAAAGGTCAAAGAGACCTTTAAAAGACGCAGGGATCTGCTATACGAAGGCATAAAGGATATACTGCCTATAAAGGGAAAACCTAGTGGTGCCTTTTACCTTTGGGCGGATATCAGCAAGTACTCTCAGGATGCTTACGAGTTCTGCCTTGAGGTTCTAAAAGGAGCAAAGGTAGCCCTCACACCGGGCATAGACTTTGGAAAAAACCAAACTAATCACTTCGTAAGGCTAGCTTACACTCGTAAAGAGGAAGAGCTAAAAGAAGCAATAAATAGACTAAGGGAGTTTCTCTCATGAGCTTTTTGATGGATACTTACAAGAGGCTTCCTGTATCTTTTGTGCGCGGAGAGGGAGTTTATCTGTACGATGAAAAGGGTAAAAGATACTTGGATTTGGTGGGCGGTATAGCGGTGAATGTGCTGGGGTACTCGGACCCAGACCTTGTAGGGGCACTGTGTGAGCAGGCGAGCAAACTTTGGCATGTTTCTAACCTTTACCAGAACCCTTGGCAAGAGGAAACTGCAAAGCTGTTGGTGGAACAGTTCGGTGAACCCGCAAAGGTCTTCTTCTGCAACAGTGGTGCAGAGGCGAATGAAGGAGCCATAAAGCTGGCAAGAAGGTACTTCTGGGAGAAAGGAGAAAAAAGGTACAGAATCATAACCTTTAAGAACTCTTTTCACGGAAGGACCTTTGGGGCAATGTCTGCTACGGCTCAGGAAAAGATCCATAAGGGTTTTGAGCCACTGCTTGAAGGTTTTGATTATGCAGAACTCAACGATATAAAATCTGTGGAAAGGCTTCTGAGGAAAGAAACTGCGGGCATAATGCTTGAGGTGATCCAAGGGGAAGGTGGCATAAACGAGGCGGAGGGTGAGTTTTTGGCAAAGGTGGAGGAACTTTGTAGAAGGGAGGGGCTCCTTCTTATTGTGGATGAGGTTCAAACGGGTTTAGGAAGGACGGGTAAGTTCTATGGCTATCAGCACTTTGACATAAAGCCAGATATCATAACCTTGGCAAAGGGACTTGGTGGTGGCTTTCCCATAGGCTGTGTGATTGCAAGGGAGGAGGTAGCCCAAGCCTTTAAGCCCGGAAGTCATGGTTCTACCTTTGGGGGCAATGCTTTAGCCTGCGCTTGCGCAAAGGTGGTAATAGAAAAGGTTTTAAAGCTTTTGGATCATGTGGAAGAGGTGGGAAACTACTTCAAAGAAAGGCTCAGTTCCTTTGGCAGGGTAAAGGGAAGGGGCTTGATGCTTGGACTTGAGAGGGAAGAAAACTGCCAAGAGGTAGTTTTAAAGGCCTTAGAAAGAGGACTGCTCATAAACTGCACCGCAGAAAGGGTCATAAGGTTTGTTCCACCTTTGATAATCCAAAAGGAGCATGTGGATTTTGCCATAGAGGTGCTGAGGGAGATTTTGTGATGTTCCGGGTAGGCTTTGGCTTTGATGCCCATCCTTTTGAGGAGGGCAAGCCTTTAATTTTAGCGGGTGTGCGCATAGATTTCCCCAAGGGGCTAAAAGGACACTCGGACGGAGATGTGATACTACACTCTATCACGGACGCCCTTCTGTCTGCAATCGGAGAACAGGACATAGGACAACTCTTTCCAGACACAGACCCAAGGTGGAAGAACGCAGATTCTGTCATCTTTTTAAAGACTGCTTTAGAAAAGTTGCACGAAAAGGGCTACCGTATAGTTAATGTGGACTGCACCTTGGTAACAGACCAACCAAAAATTGCACCTATCAAAGAAAGGCTCATAGAGAACTTAGCCGAGCTTTTGGGTGTGGAAAGGGATCAGGTCTCCCTAAAGGGCAAAAGAAGGGAGGGGTTTTGCCGAGAGGAAGGCATAGCTTGCTTTTGTGTGGTTTTGGTGCAAAGGTGTTAATAAAACTTTGAGTTTTGCTAAAATTTTTTCATGCGGTTTGCCAAACTTCAGGGTTCGGGCAATGACTTTGTGGTCATAGACAACAGAGATGGAAAAGTTGAAGAGTTTTTAAGATCCTTGAAGCTTGATATTAAAGAGTTTGTAAAAAGGGTTTGCGCCTTTCATACGGGAGTTGGAGCGGATGGGCTAATACTTATAGAGAACCCAGAGAATCCGGAGAACCACTTTAAGTGGCAATTTTTCAACTCGGACGGATCTGTAGCGGAAATGTGCGGTAATGGTTCTCGGTGTGCGGTTAGGTTTGCCTTTGATGAGGGGATAGTAGGCAAAGAGGTGCGTTTTGAAACTTTGGCTGGAGTTATAAAGGCTTATGTTCTAGAGGACGGCAGGAGAATAAAGGTTCAGCTTACACCACCCAAGGACTACAGAGAAGTTTCCTTGAGCTTGGACGCACAGAGTATAAAAGGGTACTTTATAAACACGGGCGTGCCACACTTTGTAACAGTGGTAAACGACCTTGAAAAAATTGATGTGAAAAATCTTGGCAGAGCTATAAGGTTCCATCCTGAGTTCCAACCCAAAGGCACTAACGTGAATTTTATAGAACGGGAGGGAGATGATGCCATAAGAATAAGAACGTACGAAAGGGGCGTAGAGGGAGAGACATTAGCTTGTGGAACCGGCGCCACCGCCTCCGCCATAGTAGCCTACAAAAATGGTATTGTCTCAAAGAAACCAGTGCGGGTTCTAACCAAAGGTGGAGAAATCCTTGCTATAGACTTTGACGACGAGTTCAAGGAAGTTTTCTTAGAAGGAGGAGTCGTCAGGGTCTTTGATGGCTTTTTGAGGAAAGAACTCTTTGAATGTTAAAAAGAAGGATCTTACTCAGGATCATTGCATCTTTTTTAATAACCTTTTTGCCCACGGTAATCTTTCTTTTCTTTATTTTTCAAAGAATAAGTCAATACAACTTAATCAAAGAAAGGGACTTTTTGTATAACAACCTAAATACTTTGCTTGAGCATAAGCTTAAGGATCTTGAGTTTGTTAGCACTTTGCCAAAATTATCAGAGAATAAATACTACATAGCCTTCAAGATTGGTGGTAACTGCACTGGCAGACCTTACTATTGGCTCTCCACCGATTCAATTTATTACGGAAAAAATACCTCAATAGGCAACGAATGCTGGTTTTTGGGAGTAAATTTTGTGGAATTGTTGGAGGTAATAAGGAAGTTTAATAGGGTAGAGTGGGTAATTTTATACAACAGGTACTATATAGAAGACCTTCCTAAGGAATTTTTGGACAAATTTGTAAAAGGTAAGATATTTAAGGACAACTATGTTATTGCGGGTATGTCAAAACAGGATGTTTTAGATGTTCCCCTTGATACAAAAGGCTATGCGGTATATGGTAAGTTATGGGAAAAAAACTTAGTGGTAGAGTTTCCTCTCTTGGATAGGAAAGGATTTCCTATAGGAAAGGTCCTTCTTATAAAGGATGTCTCCCAAATATACATAAATTTCTATGTGCTTATGGGGATTCTCAGCATTTATTCCTTTGCACTTTCCCTTTTGTCTTTTCTACTCCTCTATTTATTCTCTGAAAATTTGGTGGACAGAATAGTAAAGCTTCAGAAGTTATCCAGCAAGATCAAAGAAGGTAATTTTTCAGGAATCGAGTTTTTGAAGACTGACAAGCCGAAGGATGAGCTTGACCATTTGAGGAATAACTTGGTAGATACAGCTCTTACCATAGGTAGGTTACTTTCTGAGCTTGAGGAGAAAAATAAAGAGCTTCAGGAACTGGCTTATTATGATCCCCTTACCGGTTTGCCAAACAGGAGGTTTTTCTTTGAACACGCAAGGCTTATCTTTGAAGAGGTAAAGAGATACGAAAAACCCCTTTCCCTCTTGATTATGGACATAGACTATTTCAAGAAGATCAACGACACTTATGGGCATGATGTTGGAGATTTGGTTTTGAAGACCTTTGCAGATGTACTCAGAGGTATAGTAAGAAAATCGGACATATGCGTTAGGTTTGGCGGAGAGGAGTTTGTGGTTCTGCTTCCCAACACAAACTTGGATGGAGCAAGGGTTTTGGCGGAAAGAATAAGGACAACAGTTGCCAAAACTCCGGTAGAGTATGGTTCTATTATAATCGCATTCACAGTGAGCATAGGCATCTCTCAATACAGGAAGGGTATGCAGAATATAGATGAGCTTATAAAGGAGGCGGACATTGCCCTCTATCGGGCAAAGGAGGGAGGAAGGAACAGGGTGGAGGTCTTTATTCCTGGTGAAACAGCGGAAGCCCAAACTTAGGATTTCCTAAGCTTCTTAGCATGCCCCTTTTGATAACCTCTATGACCTCTGAGGAGAAGCTTCTATCCTTCTGCTTTATAAAGTGATGGAAAAGAACGCCACTGGCTTCTAAGCCCAAACCTCTGTTGTTTAGAAACACCTTAGCATCTAAGCCTTTGAGGAAGGGATTAGCTTGGTTTAGTCTTTTCCTGCTTGGTCTTCCCACAAACTGATAGCCATAAACCTTGCCTTCTTTTAGAAAGACCTTGATCAAATACTCTTCGTATTCAAAAACCAAGGATTCTTCCGCATCCTCAAAGAGCCCTCCACTGCCTGCGGGCACTGAGCGCGTCTTTACCGCGTTGTAATCTACGAGCCCTGAATGCTTTACCTTTAAGCCTGCCATGTTGTAGCCAGCTACCGCACCACCTTGCTGGGCTGGTGGAAACAGGGCTATCCATCTGTGCCTACCCCAAGCATCAATGCCCGAGCATATGTCCCCGGCTGCATACACATCCGGATCCGAAGTTCTTTGATATTCATCCACAAGGATACCGCCCACCACCCTACCACGGACCTCATCTATGTGAAGCTTTATGTCTGTGTTGGCAACCAGGTGGGTTCTTGGTCTAACGCCAGTGGAGAGGATCACCAAATCTGCCCTTAAGAACTTCTTCCTGTCGCTCCCATTTTGAACAATCTCCACCGCCTCCACCCAGCCGTCCTTTCCATGAATTGCCACAACCTGATGGTTCAGATAAAACTCTATACCCTCCTCCCTCTGCAATATCTCCATGTATCTGTCCGCCATGTATTTGTCCAACATCCTCGGAAGAACTCGGTCAAAGAACTCTACCACTGCAACTTCTAAACCCATGCTTCTTAGCGTTTCCGCGTCTTCCACTCCTATAGGACCAGCTCCCACGATCACAACCCTTTTAACCTTTCCAGAAAGCACAAGATCTCTGATCCTTCTGGCATCGTCCAAATTCTTTGCAGTGGTTACACCTCCCAGTTCCCTTCCGGGTATAGGTGGAATAAATGCGCTGGCACCTGCCGCGAGCAGGCACTTATCGTAGGGAATTTCCTCCCCACTTTTGACGATTACCACCTTTCTTTTGTTATCAATACCCACTACCTCCTTGTTTGGCCTGAAGTCCACTCTATAGCGCTCGTAAAACTCAAATCCACCTTTGTAAAAGAGGGCAGACTCTGAAATGTCCCCCCGGATCACATTCTCCATACAGTTGGGTGCGTAGGTAGGATAAGGTTCATCAGACAACACAATGATCTCCGAGTCCTGATCCACTTGCCTGAAGGCTTCTATGGCAGAGGCGGCGGCTGGACCGTTGCCCACTATTACAACTCGCATGGTATAATATTAATACAATAGGCGGTGTAGCTCAGCTGGTTAGAGCGGGGATCTCATAAGTCCCAGGTCGGAGGTTCGAGTCCTCCCGCCGCCACTTACTCTTCGATCTTAACCTTCTTTTGCATCTGGAACATTCTCAGTATCTCTTCCACCGTTGTAGCATCCTCTGGCAGTTTGTCTGCCCTGACAAAGCTAACAGCCCTTGGAAATCGAAGGGCGTATCCGGGACCATCGCCTACCTTCCCGGCAGTATGCAAAGGTGAGCGGGTGATCTCGTCCGCAGAGACGGTTATAACATACCTTGGTTCCACCCATACGTCGGGAGTTATAAGAGAATCAACCCTCGCGTGCCTGTGTTCTAGCTTTATGTGATCTAACATTTCCTTTAGCCTTACCCATTCTTCTTCTGTGAAGCCCGAGCCGACTTTGGAGATGGTTTTAAAGGTATCTGTAGAAGGGTCATAGACCGCAGTAAGCAGAGCACCTATTCCAAGTCTGCTCCTTGCACCCCTTCCGTAAAAGTAGCCCACGATCACCAGGTCCAGGGTGTCCGCCAACTGGCCCTTATAACTCCTCTTTAGCTTTACCCAGTTAAAGTTTCTTGAACCTGCTGTATATGGTGCATCAAGCCTTTTGCCCATAATGCCTTCAAGCCCTCTAACTATGGCATCCTCAAAGAAATCCTCCACCTCCTTTGTTGAATCCACGATTTTGAGTTCCGAAAGCTCCAGAGTATTACCGGGAACTATTAACTCCTCCAACTTTTTCCGTCTTTCAATGAAGGGCTTAACTGTATAGTCCTCCCCTTCCAAATACAGCAGATCAAAGCAAAAGAGCTTTAGTGGATACTCTTTGGCAAACTCATAAACATCATACTTTCTCTTTCTTTGAATAGTAACCTGAAAGGGATAGAACTCTCCCGTCTGTTCATTAACCGCCAACGCCTCACCTTCTAAGATAATTTTTTCTACCGGAAGTTCTCCGATGGCAGACTTTATCTCAGGAAACATATCTGTCATGGGCTCCAGATTGCGAGAATAGATATACACCTCCTTACCCTTTTTATGGACTTGCAATCTAAAGCCATCATACTTTACCTCTATGGCGCACCTTCCAAGCCTTCTGATTAGCTCCTCTGCATCTGCAACCCTCTCTGCCAGAGCCATCCGAACGGGGTATCCGGGCTCTATCTTAAATTCCAAGAGCCCATCCTTTCCTTTTTCTACCAATGTGCGAGCTACGAGACCAAGGTCTGAGCATAGATTGTATGCCCTTTCCACTAAATCTTTGTAATACCTACTTCCCAAGAGCAGTGCCAATGCTTCTATGATAGTTGCTGTGCCCACTCCCAGACGAAGGTTTCCCACAATGATCCTCAGTGCAAACTTTGCCTCAATGCCAGATAATGCTTTAAGAAGGTTTATAAGAAGCATAACCTTATCTAAGGTTCCCCTTGCTCTGGCTATTGCCATCAGCTCATCATAGACCTGCAAAAGGCTAAGCCCCCTTCCTTCCCTCTTTATGACCTCCATAGCAACCATTCCTACATCACCAAGTTTTTTATAGATCCCCTGTATTTGGGCTAACCTAATACCCGCCGCCTTTGAAAGGGCTTCTAAGGCTAACTTTTCCGAAACTCCAAACTCCAAACCTACAAAGGAGGGCACCAGCTCTCCCATAGTGAGATAAACAAGCTTTCCAATCTCTTCTTTGTCAGCCTTTGAGAAAAGCTCATAAAGTAGCTCGGACATTTCAAGCCGGCTGGTGGTCTCTTCAAGCTTCTGAAAGAATTGGGCAACTTCTAAGAATTTCACCCTTATAATTTTATCCGATGGACATATTGGAAATAATGCAAGTTCTTCCTCATAGGTATCCCTTACTGCTCGTAGATAGAATTTTGGAGATAGAATTGGGAAAAAGGATAGTAGGGCTAAAAAATGTATCCATAAACGAACCTTACTTTCAAGGGCATTTCCCAGGCTTTCCCCTTATGCCAGGTGTTTATATCCTTGAAGCTTTAGCACAGGTGGGTGGGATTTTGATGATCAAGTCTTTGAACTTGGAGATTGGCAAATATGCAGTAGTTTTTGCAGGCATAGATGACGCCCGGTTCAAGAGGCCCGTTTACCCAGGTGATCAACTTATTCTTGAGTTGGAGGTGATTGCCCTCAAAAAGAGCCTTTCAAAGATGAAGGGCACCGCCAAGGTGGATGACCAAGTGGTGGCAGAGGCAATTCTTTATGCGTCCGCAAGAGAACTTTCACAACTGAAAAAATAGTGTTATATTTTTACGCATGGCAGAATTTGAAGAAAGGGAAGAGATAAGGAGGGAAGAGGTAGAACCAGACCTATCGGCGGTATATACAGGTTCCCAAGCTATAGCAAAAGCTCCGGAGATCCACGGAGTAGCCACCGGCATAGAGGGTTTAGATGATCTCTTTTTCATAGTAAAGCAGGTAGGCAAAAAATTGGAAAAAGTCTCCCTCAAGGGCATACCATCCTATTCTGTTATGAACCTTACAGGGGTTTCCGACACGGGCAAGTCTCTGATGGCAGAGCAGTTTACCGTTTTCCGTGCCAGCAAAGGTGATAGAGTTGCCTTTGTAACCGTTGAGTCTCCCGCCAATTTTGTGTCTGCATCCCTAAAGCTCAGGGCAATGGCTATGGGTTTGGACTTTGACCAATTCCAGGATAACATAATCCTTATAGATGCTGCATCCTCCACAAGAATCAGGGAAAATGTTCCAGATCTTTTGGCAACTTTAGCCTATGTTATAAAGAACTACAAGGTAAAATTTACCGTGATAGACTCTGTGACGGGTTTATTTGAAAACAAGGAAATGATGGCAAGGGCTGTTGTTAGACGACTATACAACTTTATGAAAAAGTGGTATCAAACTGCGATCTTCGTGTCTCAAAAGAGAAGCGGTCATGAGGAGCTAACCGCGGAGGCAGCTGGAGGCTACGCAGTGGGGCATATAGTGGATGGCACCATGGTCTTGGCAAAGGAGCTTATAGACTCTCCCTACAAGGCAAAGATGTATAAAAAGAGTGTAGGGGATATAGTTAGGTTCTTTAGGATAGATGGGTGTAGAATGTCTGGGCACGATACAAGAACCCACTTCCTTGAGATCACAGAAACAGGTTTGGTTAGAATAAAAGAACCTATAGGGGGTTAAAGCCATGGTAATTGAAATCACAGGAGTACCAACAGGTGAAGTAGGTGCGGACCTTGAACAGCTTGTTACAAGGGTCTTTTTTAAGGCCATCGACCTTTTGGGTGGTCTGAGCAAGCTTACCGAATTCAGAACTCTTACATGGCTACCCAGCTTGGCAAGGGCAGCTTATGTGGTGGTCTTGAGGGAGGAATATCTGCGTACCGAGGAGGAGATAGCCCAAAAGGTAGGACTCACCAAAAACACAGTTAGGAGTATTCTAAGAGCAGATCCAACCTTGGCAATGGAAAAGATTCAAAAGCTTGAAGAGTTAGCAAAGGAAGAGTTGAAGGAAATGAAGGTACATACCGCGGGAGGTATTGCAAAGCTTGCATACAAGATGGTTAAAGAAGGCAACGAAGCTGAAATCCTCAGCCACTTTTGCACCGTTGTGGCAGAAGAGGTGGCAAGAGCCCTTGACATTCCTTGGGCTTATGCAGTGCTAAAGTACCTAAGGGGCGTGAAGTTTCCAATCCAAGATAGCCAAGTGCTAAAGGAAAGACTAAAGGGTGTAAAGATAAGAACCTATCCCGCTGAGGAGGTTGTGGATAAACTTCCATACCCAATAAGAACACCAGCCGTTCTGCTGCACGAGATAAAGCTTGCAATTTCTGCACTTGAGGAACAGAAGTAGTTTATAATTAACTCTATGGTAAAAGTTGCCATAAACGGCTTTGGTAGAATAGGAAGGGCTTTTTTGAGGGCATGCCTGCAAAAGGAAGGCATTGAAGTTGTAGCTATCAACGACCTGACAGATACAAGAACCTTAGCCCATCTCTTTAAGTATGACTCGGTACACGGAGTCTTCAAAGGAGAGGTGTATGCCAAGGACGATACTTTGGTGGTAAATGGGAAGGAGATAAAGGTGTTCTCCCAGAAGGACCCAGCTTTGATCCCTTGGGGTGAGGTTGGGGCGGAAATTGTTGTGGAATGCACAGGAGCTTTTACATCAAGGGAAAAGGCGGTCCTGCACTTGAGGGATACGGTAAAAAGGGTAATAATATCCGCGCCTGCAAAGGACCCAGACGTTACCATAGTGCTAGGAGTTAATCATCAGAAGTATGATCCCGAAAGACACTTTATAATTTCCAATGCAAGCTGTACCACCAACTGCTTGGCTCCTTTGGTGAAGGTCCTTAATGAGAACTTTGGCATAAAGAAGGGCTACATGGTCACTGTGCACTCATACACTAATGACCAGAGGGTTTTAGACTTGCCACATAAAGACCTTAGAAGGGCAAGAGCTGCGGCAATAAATATTATCCCCACCACCACGGGCGCTGCAAAAGCGATAGGAGAAGTGATTCCAGAGCTAAAGGGTAAGCTTGACGGCACCGCAAGGAGGGTTCCTGTAGCGGATGGTTCCCTTGTGGATCTGACTGTGGTAGTAGAAAGACCTCCAGCCAATGTAGGGGAGGTGAACGAAGCCTTTAAAAAGGCTGCGGAAGGAGAGCTAAAAGGTATACTTCAATACACGGAGGACCCTATAGTATCTCAGGATATAGTAGGTAACGAACACTCTGCTATATTTGACGCTGGACTAACTCAGGTAATAGAGGATATGGTTCATGTTGGTGCATGGTACGACAATGAGTGGGGTTATTCTTGCAGGTTGAGGGACTTGGTGCTGTATATAGCCAGTAGATAGTAGGACTACCAGACATAGTCATAAATGAGGCAAAGGACAAGGTTAGGTTTGCTTTAAAGGGTGTGAGCTTTTAACTGCTTTCAAAAAGTATCACTGTAAATTTGCCCCTACCTGAAAAAGCAGGGAACTTTGTACGATCTATCCATTGCGGTAGGTATTCTAAGGCTCTCGAGAGCTTTGGATGTA
>JAEMPM010000113.1 GCA_022759285.1 Thermocrinis sp. | reverse complement strand
GTCTGGGAGTGGTATGATTGGAGAAGACAGCTCATAAGCAAAGCACAGCCAAATAAAGCCCACAAACTCTTGGCGCAGCTAAACGCTGTAATAATCACTCAAAATGTGGATGGCTTACACCAAAGAGCAGGCACAAAGAAGGTCATAGAGCTTCATGGGAACATATGGAGGGTTCGATGTACAAGCTGTGGAAAGGAGTATGAGAATTACGAGGTACCCTTAAAGGAGATACCCCCAAAGTGTAAATTTTGCAATGGTCTTTTAAGGCCGGCGGTCGTGTGGTTTGGAGAGAGCTTGCCAATGGATGCTCTGAAAGAGGCAGAGCATTTGGCAAAGTCCTGCGAAGTATTTTTGGTGGTAGGAACCTCGGGAGTTGTCTATCCGGCTGGACTTCTTCCCTTTGTGGCAAAAGAGCATGGTGCCAAGGTGGTGGAGATAAACCCAGAAAGAACTCCCATATCCGAGATAGCGGATATAGTTATAAGGGAAAAAGCAAGCGTGGGGGTTGAAAAATTTATACAGATGATGTCAAATCTATAATACAAATGAACAGAAAAAACAGATACTTGATCACATAGCAAATAACCATATACAGAGATGTTGCGGTACAGGGAGCATAGTTGTATAAGTTAGTTCCTTTAAAGGTTGAAGAAATATTTGCAGGAAAAAAGCTCTTCAAAAATCTATGCTTAACCAGATAAGGTATTGGTTTGTGTGTTTATTTTTATTAGTAATATATTCAAAATCCGTAGGTGTTCTTAAACCAAAATTCAAACTGGTTATCTTGTCAAGATTATAACTGAACTTTATGTCAGGCTCCATACTTTTTGGTACGTTTTCATCATCTTGTGATGTGAGCAAAAGAGCCATAAAAATAGCTCCCAAGACCTTACCTCTCCTCCACATGTGCATACCTCAAAAGAGGTGGTACTACTAATAATATAAGTAATCCTGAGATGAGCATACCACCCACTATTACCACTGCGAGAGGTTTTTGTATCTGACTTCCTACACCCTTTGCAAGTGCAGTAGGTAAAAGTCCCATGGATGCGGTAAAACTACTTAAAAGTACAGCTCTAAAGTTCTCCTTAGCACTTCTTTTAGCGGATTCTGTGGGAGATAGTCCATCAAGTATATGTTTTTTATAAGCCTCCAGCATTAGTGATATGTTCAATATGGATATTCCAAGTATGGATACAAAGCCTACTATAGCTGAAAAACTCATAGAAGATCCAGCTATCAAAAGGCTTACTGAACCTCCAAAAAGTGCAAATAGAATGCCTGACATAGCGATAAGAGTATTTCTCACAGAACGATTTATTATGTAAAGAAACACGCTAAGGGAAAGAAGCGCAAGAGTGCCGGAAAAGGCAAAACGCCTTAAACCTTCTACCAAACTTTTGAACTGCCCACTCCACTCCATAAAGTATCCTTCTGGTAGCTGAATATCCTTCACAGATTCCTGAGCTTGGCGCACAGTTCCCGCAAGGTCTTTGGAAACCACGCTAAACTTTATGGGTATGTATCTTTTGTAATTTTCCCTGTATATAAAGGAAGCACCTGTGCTGAAGCTTATGTTTGCAACGGCAGATAGTTTTACGTAAGAACCATTAGGCAGTAAGATGGGGATATCCTTTATTTTTGAAACATTCTGCCTAAGTTCCTCTGGAAGTATTACAAGTAGAGAAAAGCGTTTGTCTCCTTCTATTACCTGTGTAGCTTCTTTTCCACCTAATGCTGCAGATATCGTATCCATAAGCTGTTCTACGCTAAGACCATATGCAGCAAGTTTCTCTCTGTCTGCTTCTATCACCAAGTTTGGTTGCCCTATTTCTCTAAAGATACCTACATCTTCAACACCATTTACCTTAGATATCCTTTCTTTTACTTGATTGGCTATTGCATCCAGTTTATAAAGGTCATCGCCAAAAATCTTTACCGCATTCTCCCCTTTTACTCCTGTTATAACTTCCTCAAGGTTGTCCTGTATATACTGAGAGAGGTTTATGTCTGCATTGGGAAACATGCTTTTCACACCCTCTCTTATAGCTTCTTCCAACTCCTCTTTAGATTTAAACCTCTTCCATTGGGAGTAAGGTTTTAGGTCTATAAAGTATTCAGAATTGAAAGGTCCCGTTGGGTCTGTCCCATCCTCCGGTCTTCCTACTTGAAACTCCACGGTTTTTATCTCAGGAAATTTCAGCAAGAAGTCCCTTACTTTTTTAGCATTCTCGTAAGTTTGGGAGAGGGATATGGAATAGGGAAAAATTATACGCATATAAATGTTGCCTTCATCCATCTTGGGAATAAACTCAAGTCCTAAGCTTTTTATGACAAAAAGGCTAAGCAGTCCTAGGGAGGAAATTATTAAGAGTATATGTTTTGGCCCCAGATTTAAAAACCTATCGAGCACTTTGTCATAGATATGCTCTGCAATTCTAACTACAGGGGTTTCTTCTTTGGCAGACTTAACAGCTAAAACCAAAAAAGCCACCACAAAGGTAAAAGTTAAAATTACCACAGCAGTTATTGCATAAAGGTAAGTTTTGACCATAGGTGCAAATATGCGCTTTTCGGCTCCTTCCATCAGGAAAATAGGAATGAAAGATATCCCGATTAAAATTATTGAGAACAAAAGAAGCTTTCCTACATCCTGAGAGGATTGAACTATTCCACGCCTGACCCCAAACTGCTTTGTGTTTCTAAGGTAGTTTTCTATGAAAAGCAAAGGTATGTCAGCTATTATTCCAAAGTCTATAGCTGCTATAGAAAGAAAGTTGGCGGATTCTCCTTTTATTGCCATAACACCTAGGGCTACAACCAAAGCCATAGGAACCGCAAGAGCTACCAATAATGCTATCCTAAGATCGCCTAAGAATAAAAAGATTGAAACAAACACCAGAATTATACCTACAAGGGCTATTTCTGAAACTTTGTGAATGACAGTATCTATGAGTTTACCCCTTTCATAAAAAGGCACAACCTTCACATCCTTCGGAAGAATATAAGAGTTCAGTTCTTGAATCTTTTCCTGTATAGACCTTATAGACGGAATGCTTTTGGCATCTCTGCGTAATACAACCACGCCCATAACTATGTCATCTTTTTCATTTAGCCCCACTATACCCGTTCTTGGTATGTTGCCAAGCTTAACTTCCCCAAGGTCCTTTATCAGAACGGGCACACCGTTACGATAAGCAACTACTATCTGTTCTATGTCTTTAAGACTCTTGATTAGACCCACTCCCCTTATAAGGAAGTACTGAGAACCAAAATCTATTGCTCTACCTCCTGCGTTTATGTTAGAGTTTGAAATGGCTTGAATTACGTCAGACAAAGAAATCTTATACTTTATGAGATTTTCAGGTTTTACCTCCACTACGTAAGCCTTTATAAAACCACCGTAGCTTGCTACATCCTCTACACCCTCTGCGGTTTTTATGTATCTGGATATAACCCAATCTTGCAGAGTCCTCAGTTCCATAAGGTCCCTGTTGCCCACTACGGCGTATCGCATTACCTCCCCTATAGGATTGGGTATTATCTGAGGTGATACCCCGTCAGGGAGGCTAACTGTAGAGAGCCTATTTATAACTTCCTGTCTTGCTTCTCTGTAGGGTATGTCGTAAGAGAAGGTACACTTGATGTCCGAAAGACCGTATAGCGAGACGGAGTTTATACGCTGAAGACCACGCATGCCCGCAAGGGCTATTTCCAAAGGCACAGTTATTTGTCTTTCTACTTCCTCCGCAGACCTACCGGGATAAATAGTAACTATCTCTATGACGGGTGGTGAAGGGTCAGGAAAGGCTTCCACATTTAGATCTCTCAGAAAAATTGCAAAGGCACCAACAAATACGAGTGTAATAAGTATGAAGAGTAAAGCATTGTTCGCAACAAAGCTCACCCAAGACCTCAAGGTGAGACCTCCCTCATAGGATTTAAGAGTACCTTTTGCCCCTCCCGTAAACCTTCCAGTACTACATTACCATCTTCCAACTCCTTTACGAAAACTACTTCTTTCTTCTCTAGCTTTCCATTTTCCATAAGGTAAACGTAAAACTTACCATCTTGGTATAAGAGAACTTTCTTTGGTAATACAGCGTACTCTTTTTCTCCTGTGAGAATCTTTATGTTAAAGAACATGTTTATCTTAAAAGGTTCTTTTTCTAAGGGCTCTATGTAAACCTTAACTGTATGGGTTTCTGGATCTACAACGTCGCTTACATACTTTACTATACCCTTGAAGTTCCTATCAGGATAGGTGCTTATGCTAAACTCTACGGTGTTTCCCTTTTTGACCTTAAAGGCATCCTTTTCAGGAAGTAAAGCAACTACCATGACCTTTTTAGGATCTGCAATGCTCAGTATTTCTGTAGATGTATCCACACTATCACCTACATGGGCGCTTATCTGATAAACCACGCCGTCTATGGGAGACCTTACATTGCTCACGCCCATGCTCCCACCCAACAGCCTTAGCTTCTGTTCCACACCCTCCAGCTGGGCTTTTATTACTTTATAGTTGGTTTCTGCATCCATAAGTTCGCTTTTTGGTATAGCTCCAACCTCGTACAGTTTTTGCTTTAATTCGTATAATCTTTTTGACTGTTCTAATTGTGCCGTCAGAGAGATTTTTTGGGAGTATAGGTCCGTTGTGTCTGGTGCTTTTACTACAGCAAGAAGCTGACCTTTCTTTACCTTATCTCCAACTTGTACATTTATGCTTTGTACAACTCCCGGTAGCCGTGATGTTATTTTTACCACACCTTCTTTATCAGGCTGTACGCTACCGGTGGCTTCTACAAAATCTTGCACCTTTTGAAAACTCACCTGAATAGTTTGAACTTCTTGAGTTTTTTCTTTTTCTGTTGACTTTTCTTCCTTTTTACCGCAGGCAAATAGAAATACAAATGTAATCATTAAAAACCTAACTTTCATAATCTCCAACCTCCCAAGATCTTCAAAGTGTAGTAGCTTTGTAGGTATTGATAACGAGCCTGAAGAAAGGTATTCATAAAGGCTCTATAAGTGCGCAGGGTATCCAAAAAGTCAAGGGTAGATATACCTCCGAGCATGTATGCCTTCTTTGTCCTCTCTAACAGCTCGTCCATAACCTGCTTCTTTTCTTTGTAGTTGGTGTATATCTTTTTGTTAGCTATGTAGTTCTCATAGGCTTGGGCAAGTTCCTTTTTTATCCTTTCTTCCTCACGTTTTATCGATAGTAAAATTTGCTCTCTTTGTGCTACGGCTGTTAAAAGATCTCCTTGCCTCCTGTCAAACAGTGGGAGGTTTATAGAGAAACCAAAACCTAAACCCGGCTTGTACTTTACACCAAAAGCATCGTACTCCACACCTACGGAAATATCTGGAATTGAGTAAGCTCTTAGAAGTTTTATTTGGTAATCTGCAGATTTCAACTGCTCTTTTAGGGCTTTTAGACTTTCCCGCTCTTCCAAGGCTTTTTTTATGAGATCCTCTAAATTGACTTGATCGGGATCTTGTTTTATATCCAATGGCTCATATTTACCACCGCCCATGTAAAAGCTAAGTTCTTTGATATCCTTTTCGTAGTTACCTAATGCTTGTATATAGCTATTTTCAAGCTCTGTTTTGTATAGCTGAAGTTTTATTAGGTCTATCAAGCTTAAAAAACCTAGTTTTTGCTTTTGTTCTTGTATCTGCAACATTTTTTCAAACTCGTTAATATCCTGCTTTATGTACTCAAGGTAAGCCCTATCAGAGAGCGCCTGAAAGTAAGCAGATACTAAACCAAGACTTAAGGTTCTGAGTAAGTCTTCGCTTTGGTAAGATACGGATTTTAACTGATACATGGCGGACAATTTTCTGTATTCCCTTTTTCCACCGAGCTCTATGGGTTGGTCTATCCTTGCAGAAAATAAGGTGTTCCCTGTATCGTAAAGCAGGTGTTCTCCAAAATTAAGACCCGTGTAATTTACAGAAAGTGTAGGGTTTTGAAGCAGTCCTGCTTGTATATATGCTCCTTGGCTCTTTTTAATTTCGTAAAGGGATATTTTAAAGTCGTGGTTCCTTTCTTTTAGTAGTTTTATCGCATCAAAAAGACTTATCTCCTCTGAAAAAGCAAGACTTACAAAGAAAAGGACAAGAATAAACATCATAGGCATAATTATAGCTATAAGCAACAGAGAGCTGCTATGATGAAGCTCACTTTTGGAGGATTCCCTTTCCCCCTGAAACCTGTAATGGTTAGAGTGGCGTGAAAAAGGAAAAGGAAACGGTTAGCTTCCTTATCCACCAATTGAAAGCTCCGGTGAAGGATTTTTAGAACAGCCTCATATAAAGTTGCAGTTTTGAAAACGTATAGGTTATCCTATTCTTATTCTTAATACTTCTATGCTAAGGAGGAGGTTGCATGACATCTATAGTTACTATAACAGTAGATGGGAAGACCCTTAAGGTGGAAAAGGGTAAGCCCTTGCTTCAGGCTTTGCTGGATGCAGGTATAGATGTGCCTTACTTTTGCTATCATCCTAAGCTGAGAATCATAGGTGCATGCAGAATGTGCATCGTGTATAACGAAAAGACGGGCAGGCTAATAACTTCTTGCAATACACCTGTAGAAGAGGGGATGGTTATATCTACCAAGCATCCTGCGGTGGTGGAAAACCAAAAATACCTTTTGCAAGCTCTTATGACAAGGCATCCCTTAGATTGTCCTATATGTGACAAAGCGGGAGAATGCAGCCTGCAAAATTATGGTGCCCTCTTTGGACCTCAAAAGCAAATAGTTCCCGTCTCTGCCCTTGAGAAGGAGAGACACCAACTGGACTGGGAGAGCGACTTTTTGGAGTATTACTCCAACAGATGCGTAGTGTGCTATAGATGTATCCGGGCATGCGACGATATAGTGGGTGCAAGGGCTCTATATGTGGAAGAGAGGGGCTTTCAGGCAAACATAGCGCCTGCACAAAGACCTATGGACACCTCTGCTTGTGAAATGTGTGGGATTTGCGTGTATGTGTGTCCGGTGGGTGCTATAATCTCAAAGCCCTTCAAGTACTGGACCAGAAGCTGGCTACTAAAAAGGGACCTGACTGCCTGCAATCTTTGCCCCGTGGGTTGTGAAGTGCAGATAGAGTACGGAGTGGGAGACTGGAGATCCAAAGAAAAAGTGTATAGAACCAAGCCCACCGATAGCTTGGACATATGTGCAAAAGCCTTCTTTGGCTATGATCTTTTGAACGACAGCAGGTTAAGAAAGCCCCAGCTTTTTGGTAAAGAGGAGACCTTTGATAACGCCGCGCAGATACTTTCCACTTACCTAAAGGGTGAGGGTACTACCGCTATAGTTATATCTGGGTACCTCAGCAACGAAAACTTAGCCCTTCTTAAAGAGATTGCCCAAAGGAGCTCCGCTTTGGTTAGCACTACATTAACCGCCAACCTTTATCCCTTCCTGCAAACCTACGGAGAGTATAAGCCCATAGGCATTGAGGAGCTAAAGAATTATTCCCAGTTTCTGTTGGTGGGAGAGGACCTAACCTCCACAGTACCGGTGCTCTCTTATTACATAAAAGGTAAGGTCTTCAAGGTTGGTAATGTACAAAGGGACGCAAAGCTAAAGCCGGAGGTGATAAGCTGGGAGGATACTCAAAAACTGGATGGCAAAGGTTTACTGATCTTTAACTTGGAGGGTATTTTGGGAGAGTCCGCCAAGGAGTGGGGTGCAAAGGTTAGAAAGTTCAAAGAAGAAAAGGGCTGGGACGTTATGCTGGTTTGCAAAGAGGCGAACTTTTTGGGCGTGCTTGAGAACTTCTCCTGGAATGAGCTCACTCCCATAGAGAGCTTAATAAGACATGTGGAGGAAGGAAGGGTAAGAAACCTTCTGATCTTTGGAGAGGACCTCTTTGACCTTTATGGCTCGGAAAGAATTTCCAAGCTTAAGGAAAAAGTAGAGCACTTTGTGGTCTTTTCTCCCTTCCTAGATGGACTATCTTCCCTGTCTCACTTTAAGGTACCCATGTTTTTGATGGGAGAGGAGGAAGGAACTTACTCAACCTTTATGGGTAAAAGGAAAACGAAAGGCTTTTTGCCCGAAGGTGGTAGCCTTCAGGAATTTTTAAAGAGACTTTTGGATAGCCTTCCAAAGGGTGGAAGTATAAGCAGGCTCTCTGAGGAACTGTTCCCTCAGGAATGTCTGGTGGAGGTGCATCTATACAGGAGCAATTGGCTAACGAGAAGAAGCGCAAACCTTTCAAAGCTTTATGAAAAGAACAGCCTTTATGAAGAAGTAAAAAATGGATAGACTCTTTAATTCTGCTTTTTGTAGTGCTTGCCTTTGCCTTGCTAACATCTTTGCGGTTTATAACCAGTTGGATTACGAGGAGAATTGAGGGTTTTTTGGGTTAACGGCAATCCAAATCCGAACTTTGGAGGCACAGAGATCCACACCGTAAGCATGCTGAAATACCTGAAGGATTTCTTTGACGTAACCCTAATATGTGCCAAGGGCAGTTTTGTGGATCAAAATACGGACTTCGTAAGAAAGCTTTACATACCCTTTCCCCATAGTCTAACACTGCCGAGCATGATAAAGCTGTATAGAGCCATAAGTTCAGAAAAGCCGGATATTGTGGTAGCCAACAATGGAAAGGAGTATCCAGATGTTCTTTACTGCGGAAAGCTGGCGGGTAGTAAAGTTTTTTTCTTCAGGCACATGTCCCGTATGAGAGAGTGGACAGTCCGGAAGTTTGTCTTTCCCTTTGTGGACAAATTTTTGGCGGTAAGCCAACATGTTAGGCAGAACTTAATAAGGGAAGGTGTACCACCGCAAAAGGTAGAGATAGTTTACAACATCATAGAAGAGGACAGGTTCAAAGCTACTCAAAAACCAAAGAATGGCAAGCTAAAAGTTCTTTTTGTGGGCAAGCTGGATGAAGGAAAGGGTGTCTTTGACTTAGCAAAGGCTTGTTTGGAGCTTTTAAAAAAGGGCTATCCCATTGAATGCATCTTTGTGGGTAGCGGAAGGGCGGAGGTGGATTTGAAGGCTATGGTTCAAGGCTACCGGGAAAACTTTCTCTTTGTGGGCTATACCCCAGAGGTGGAAAAATACTACGCCCAAGCTCATGTATGTGTTATTCCATCAAGGGGGGAGGAAGCCTTCCCAAGGGTTGCCCTTGAGGCGCTAATAAGTGGCTGTGCCTTGGTAGTTTCTGATTCGGGAGGGCAAAAGGAGGCGGTAATAGAAGGTTTCAACGGCTACATCTTTGAAAGAGGAAACCCGGAGGCACTTAAGGAAAAGCTCTCCTTGGCTTTGGAAAACTGGGAAACCTTCTCTCAAAACTCCCAAAAGCTATACTGGGAAAATTTTTCCGCCCAAAGGACCATAAATAAAATCCTCGAGATTTTTACACATTGAACCTAAAGTACATTATGTCTCCGTCTTGAACCACGTAATCCTTGCCCTCCAACCTTACTAAGCCAAGCTCCTTCGCCTTGCTGAGGGATGGGAGGTTTTTGTACTCTTCGTAGTTGATGACTTCCGCTGCAATAAAGCCTCTTTCCATGTCCGAGTGGATCTTTCCAGCCGCTTGTGGTGCCTTTGTGCCCTTTTTGATGGTCCAAGCCCTGCTTTCCTTCTCGCCGGCAGTAAAGAATGTTATAAGTCCAAGCAGACGATAACCCTCTCTTATCAGTTTGTTGAGTCCGGGCTCTTCTAACCCGTAAGCCTTCAAAAGCTCAAGCTTTTCTTGATCTTCTAATCCGATCAGATCTGCTTCAAGCTTGGCGCACATAACCACCACTGGCGCAGACTCTTGCTCTGCGTAGGCTTTTACCCTTTCGGACCACTCATTACCCTCTGGCAAATCTTTCTCTCCCACATTGGCAACGTACATGGTGGGCTTAATAGAAAGCAAAAATAGAGTTTTCTTTGCATACTCTATGGTTTCCTCTCCAAGTTCTTGTTTGTGCCTTCTAAGAGGTTCCATTCTGTCAAGGACTGCCTTTATCTTTTCCAAGTGTTCAAGTTCCTCTTTCACCTTTTTGTCTCCAAGCCTTGCCATCTTCTGAACCTTTTCTAACCTCCTTTCTACTGTTTCCAGGTCTTTGGCTATAAGCTCCAAGTCTATAATCTGGGCGTCCCTTATTGGGTCAACCTCTCCCTCCACGTGCACCACATCCGGGTCATCAAAGCATCTCAGAACCTGAACTATGGCATCCACTTCTCTTATGTTTGCCAAGAACTGATTACCTAGGCCCTCTCCTTTGCTGGCGTTTCTTACCAAGCCCGCAATGTCCCAAAACTCTATGAAGGTAGGTGTGATCTTTCTTGATCTCTCCTTTTGGGCTATGTGATAAAGCCTTTGGTCTGGCACCTCTACCACGCCCACATTGGGTTCAATAGTGCAGAAGGGATAGTTGGCAGACTGAGCCTTTGCAGACTGCAAAAGAGCATTAAAAAGAGTTGATTTTCCCACATTGGGAAGCCCTACTATTCCACAGCTGAATCCCATGTCAAAGCGAGTTTATTTTATCAGAAATTCTTCTTAGAACGCCCTCTTCTATTTTCTCAAAGTCTAAAGGCCCCGTTTAACATACTTTAAATATATTCCAATACCCTCAAGCACGTTAAATAGTAAAACCGAGGCGGTAAAAAGATGCAGTATTATGGAGACTATCAGAAAGTTCGTGTTTATAAGAGCGAAAGGCATGGAGAGGCAAAGGATCAAAAAGCTGTAGAAGGTTATTGCCTGTCGGCTCGGTGGAATGATCTCAAACATCAAAGGTGCATTCTTTAAACCAAAACCGCTCAGATGGAACCATACCAAAAAGGGAATGATCCTTTGCATCATGCCAAGTATTATTGAACTAGAGAACAATACAAAGGAAACCAAGAAAGCCAAGAACTCACCAAAAACAAAGAAGATGCTTGCCAACAGGAGGAGTCCCATACCCAAAAGCCAAAACTTTGGAGTGTACTCCAAAACACTTCTTTTGCTCTTTAAAAGTAGATATACAGTAGTTAGGGCGTAGATTATGTAGAGGATGGATAATGGTAACCGGTATAGAAATGATTCTCCCAAAAGGGAGAAAATGAGGAAGAAAGATACCAAAATGTGAAAGTACCATGCGAAAAATCTAGGATAAGGTGGTGTGGTATAAAAAAGCTCTATTACCTGAAAGGAAACGCTTGCTATGAGCCCCCCAATCCAACCCCAAAGCATAAAGGGGTAGTGAATTTTGAAAAATAGAGGTTCCTTTAAGGTCAAAAAAAGATAACCGGAGAAAGTGGCAACGAGCAAGAAAAAGAGGCTGAACTTAAAGCCCCTAACTGTCGGCACAAAACTCTTTTTAGGAAGGAGATGATAGAGCATAAGAGAAACTGCGGAGATTATGCTGAGCATCAATAAAGTTGCACCAAAGAGCAAAAATCTTTCCTTCTTCAATAAAAAACCATCAAGAAAGAGAAGAGAAGACAAAAGCAGAGCTAAGTATAGGGGTATTGCCTTTTTGAGGGGTTCCGATATAACCGCACCAGCAACCACTGGAAGCATCTGAAAGAGGGCACCAAGCATAGTCATTAAGGCAAAACCTACCACGTGACTATGAACCAGTAAGGGAAGGTTTAACTCTTTTTTAAAGAAGAGAAAAAGCTCCAGCAAAGAGGATAAAAACCAAAATACGCATGCGGTTGAAAAGTAAAGGGCTATAATCTGAAAAGGTGGTGCTTGATGGATGGAGAGACCTCTCATAGGCTATATATTTCCCATCTTTTGAATCATTTCAGAAGGGTCTAAATGTTGGTCGCACATTGGATAGAGGATGTTTTCTTCCTTTAGATTATGCTGTTGGATAAGGATCATATAAGTGTCTCCGATAGCAAAAAATTCCTTTTCTTTCTTTTCCTCCAATGCCTTTTCCATTCTCTCTATAAGTTCCCTCGCTTGGTCATGCTCCATTCTCATTACCTGAGTAGGACCCATAACTATGCCTGTTCTAGCTTCAAATTCAGGAAAGAGCACGTCCTCTTCCCTTTGAAAGTGTTTAAGGGTTTCAGTCTTAAACTCAGCAAAGACTCTTTTTGCATCTTCCCACTGTCCCTTCTTTAAAAGCTCCTCCACCTTTGCGTAAAGCTCGTCGCACTCTCTATGTTCATGAGTCAAGTATTCGGTTATAGTGAGCATCTGGTACCTCCTAAAAAGTAATTAAACACTTACTGATATTTTATCCCCCTTCTTTATCCTGTTTATGATCCTACTCACCTCTTTGAAGTTCTTCACCCCGTACAGTCTCATTACCACACGCCTTTGGAGGGCTGGCTCCAGTTTTAAAAAGCCTTCCCTTCCCTCCTCTTTTACCTTCAAAAGGGCAGTCTGGACTAACCTTTCAATAAGTTCGTTCTCTTCCTTTAAAATCTCTCTCATCCTAAGCACGCTTTCTTCCAGATTTGGGTTTATGGTCTTTAACTCGGGCACTACCCTGTGCCTTATTCTGTTCCTTGCCAAAGAAATGTCATAGTTGGTGGAATCCTCCACCCACTCAATGGCTTGCTTTTTGGCAAAATCCTCTATTTCCTGCCGAGTGGCAAGGTAAAAAGGTCTTACAATGTTGCCTTCTACTGGTTCAAAGCCTAAAAGTCCCTCAAGCCCAGTGCCCCGTGTGAGCCAAAGAATTATAGTCTCCACCAAGTCTCCCAAGTGATGGGCAGTTGCTACCAAGTCAAAACCTTCCCTTTTTCTCACTTCCTCAAAGAGCCTGTATCTTTCCTTCCTTGCGGTCGCCTCTATGTTGCCTCCCCTTTTTTTGGCTAAATTTGGCACATCCACTCTCTCCACAAAAAGCTCTAAGGAGTACTTTCGAGCAAAATCCTTTGCAAAGTTTTCATCCCTGTAAGATTCTTCTCCCCTCAAAAGATGGTTTATGTGCAAAAGAGCCAAGCGTTTGATCTTTAAGGGCTCTTTTAACCTTTGCAGGGCTACTGCTAAAGAAGATGAATCTACGCCCCCAGAGAAAGCCACAAGAATAGCACTGTTGGGAGGGATCAACTTTACCTTCCTTTGTAGAGTTATAACCTTCCTCAGAAGGCTATGATATGCCATTACCTTATGAAGGGATGCCTTCTTAGGACTGCCTTTACAGGTTTTTCCCTGATCACAAGATTGACCTCCGTGCCCTCTCTCAGATATTCCTTATCCACAAAGCAAAGGGCTATGCCCTTTTTTAAGATGGGTGAAAAGGTTCCGCTTGAGACCACACCTATTTCCCTGCCGTTCATCTCTATCCGGTAGCCTTCCCTAGGAACACCCCTTTCTTGCAACTCAAGACCAAAGAGTTTTCTTTGTGGCTCCTTTGAAAACATCTCATCCTTCCCTAAAAAGTTCTTTTCCCTACTTACAAACCTGTCTAAGCTTGCCATTAGAGGAGAGATATCCTCCGAAAGTTCGTGTCCATACAGAGGCATACCCGCCTCTATCCTCAAAACATCCCTTGCACCAAGTCCACAGGTTTGCACCTCTTTTGAAAGAGCCTCAAAAATTTCAATACCCTCTTTGATGGGTGCGTAAATTTCAAAGCCATCCTCTCCTGTGTAGCCTGTGCGGGAAATTATTACATTCCCAACTGTCAAAAAGTTGAATCTTTTCAAACCGCTAACGTCAAAATACTTCCTCAATTTTTCCTCTGCGGATTTACCCTGAAGAGCTATTTGCACACTCTGAAAGGTCCAATCTTCCACAGTTAGACCCCAGGATATAAGCCAGTTTAAAACCTTCTCCCTGTTTATACTGTTTACACACAAAAAGTATTCCTCCTCCCCCATCATATAAACAGTTATATCGTCCTTTACACCTCCTTTCTCGTTGACCAATAAGTTATACTGCACTTTGCCGTATTTGAGCTTGTCCAGGGAACTGGTAGTCAAAAAGTCCAGTTTTTGTTTTGCATCTTTTCCTCTAACCCAAAGTCTTCCCATGTGGGATATATCAAAAAGTCCCGCAGAACTCCTGACCGCCATAACCTCTTCTACTATAGAGGAATACTGCAAAGGCATTTGATATCCTGCAAACTCCGTAAATTTTGCCTTTAATTGGATGTGTAAAGGGTGCAAAGGTGTGGTTTTCATAGAAAAATTATACTCCAGAGTACAAAAGATAAAATCGT
>JAEMPM010000115.1:6736-14778 GCA_022759285.1 Thermocrinis sp. | reverse complement strand
ATCAGACCCTTCTTATACAATCTATTTTCGGACCACGACATCATAGAAATACCAAGACCCATCCAAAAACCTGTAGCCTTTTTTATATCCTTCTTTAGGGCAAAAAAGACGAGGCATTATTACGAGTTGATGGGAGGAAAATCTCCTCAGCGGGAACAAACAGAAGCTCAAGCAAAAGCCCTGCAAAAAATTCTGCCTGAGAATTTCATTGTAAAGCCTGCCATGAGATATTGGAAACCCTTTATAGAAACTGCAGTAAAGGAATCTATAGAAGAAGGAGCAAAGGCCTTTGTGCTTCTTCCTATGTATCCCCAATACAGCAAAACCACCACCGGCTCTTCCTTTAACGAATTTGAAAAGGTCTATAAAAGGCTTGGCTTGAATTTCCCCGTCGTAAAAATCCACTCCTATCACAATCATCCTCTTTACATAAGAGCAATGGTGGAGAGGATCAAAGAGAGGGTAAAAGAACCCGAAAAATACTTTTTCCTTTTCAGTGCCCACAGTCTGCCAGTAAAAGTCATAGAGAGGGGAGATCCCTACAAGGATCAAACGGAAGAAACGGTAAGGCTAATAATGGAACATTTTCCCGGAGTTAAGTACGCCTTGGGTTATCAGAGTAAGGTTGGACCTGTCAAGTGGTTGGAGCCAGAGACACAAAGGCTTTTAGAGGAGGTAGTAAAAGCCGGTCATAAAAGGATCGTTGTGGTGCCTGTTTCCTTTACCTGCGAGCACTCGGAAACCCTTTACGAACTTGACCATCAGTATGGTAACCTTGCCAAAGAGTTAGGGGTGGAAGAGTATGTGAGGATCCCCACCTTGCAGGATCATCCCACCTACATAACCCTTCTCAAAGAGTTAGTTTTAGATGCTCAAAAAGGGCTTGAAGGGCAACCTTTGGGCTTGGCTCACAACCAGTCCATAACTTAAAGCTCTCCAGACCTTGATATACAAGCATTTTCAAACCATCTGAGTATATAGCTCGCCTTTTTTCCGCCCATTCCTTTAGAAGGGTTTGTCTGTTGTAGAGCAGTTCAAAGACCACTTGCCCCTCTCTTATAAGGGAGTAATCAAAGAGCATATAGTCTTCCGTTAAGCCCACCGAAGTGGTATTTACTATTAGGTCTGCATTTGGCACAACCTCTTCTGGTGATTCCACCACATCCACCCCAAAGCTTTGGGAAAGCAATTTAGCCTTCTCCTTTGTTCTGTTCCACAAAAAGACCTGCGCTCCCTCTTGCTTTAGGGCATAAAGCACCGCTCGGGCAGAACCACCAGCCCCCAAAACTAAAACCTTTTTATCCTTTAGCTCTGGGAGAATTTCTTTAAGGCTTTTTAAAAAACCCATCCAATCAGTGTTGTAGCCTTCTATTCTTTCTCCAAACTTGACCGTGTTTACTGCTCCAATACTTTTAGCATGCTCGTCTGCGTAATCAACGAGTTCAAGAACCTTCTCTTTGTGTGGGATAGTAACATTCACACCTTTTATCCCCAGTGCCCTTAGCCCTTCGAGGGCAGTTTTTAGATCCTCGGGTTTTACCTCAAAGGGAACATACACCGCGTTTAAGCCTAGATGCTCAAAGACTCTGTTTTGAAAGATAGGGGAAAGGGAGTGGCTTATAGGATATCCGACAACGCCGTAAAGAGTGGTCTTTCCGGAGATTTTCATAAAAGATTGTGCTTAGGAACGGAAATTTCCACTTTCTTTACCCAATCTAAATTACCCTTGAGGGCAATACCTACCACTTCCTTTACGCTAACGTCCACTATCGGACAGTCGGTGCATCCACCCTCAAACTGTAAATACACCTCACCCTCTTTGATATCTACAACCTTCAGGTTTCCGTGATGTCCCTTAAGGGCTGGTCTGATTTTTTCAAGGACCAGTTCAACCTCTTTTAGTTTTTCTCTTTCCATGATGGATCCTCCAACTCTCTAATTAAATTTTGGATTTTCATCCAGAGTTTTCCCTGATCTTCCTCATCCAACTCCATCAACCTAAAAAAGCCCTTTAAGGTTAGCTTGTCTGCCACTATATCAAGAAGGTCCTCTTCTACCAACTTGCTGAGTCCATAATCCCACAGTATTTCCTTAGTCTCCGGGTATTTCTCCAGAAGTTCCTTGAGGTTTATGTCTAAGGTAATTCTCTCCCTCATAGCTCCTTTACTTTTCTGACAAAGAGATGAAACTCACCGTCTTCTTCGTACATGCCCAAGAACTCTTGTCCCGTAGCTTTGCACCAGGCGGGAATATCTTCCACCACCCCTGGGTCATCCGCTATCAACTCTAAAATCTGCCCTATCTGCATCTGTTTGATCATTTTAGAGGTTTCCGCTATGGGCACAGGGCAAAAGGTTCCCACCACATCATGGACTACATCGGGCTTTATTTTATCCAATTCCATGGGACGCTCCTTTAAGTATTTTAAAGTTTTCTAAGATCTCATCCCCCAAAGGCTCTCCTAACATCACCCTTTCCTCGTCTTTTACCTTTATTATCACCTCCGCAGGTTCCTTCTTTGAGTACCTACAGACCACGCCTGCTATTAGAGGATATTCTTCTTCTTTTGGCACTCCTTTAATTATAACAAGGGTGCCCTGTTTGTCCTTTCTTTGGGCATAGCCATAACGGTTTTTAAAACCACTCAGAAAATTAACCTCTCCCTCGTTCCTTGCTACCACAAGCTTGACGCCAGAGGGAAGTCTTAGATGCCTTCCTACGGATAAAAGGACAAGGTCTTCCCTTGTTATGAAGCCTTCCCTCTCCAAGGTCTCTTTAAACTTTAAAGCATAGTTAGGATCCGTCAGGTAGCAACACCCTCCAGCGGGCTGTTCGTAGTCCAAGCCATACTTTTCTGCAAGACTTATTTGCACCTTCCTGCCTCTTCCCTTTATGCCCAGTAGCTTCTCCCGGTCTACCCAGCCCATCTTTTCCGGTACCGTTGGTGGAAGTAGCTTAGCGGATAAAGGTCTGAGGACATAGCCTTCCAGTCCCGCCTCTTTTTCTATAAGCTTTAGTATAGGGAGCCTCTGGCTCATGGGTCTTTGACCTACCACCTCCCCAGTGATCACAAAGTGATAGCCTTCCCTATCCATTATCTCCTTTGCCTTTCTCAGCATCATTATCCGACAGTCTATGCACGGATTTACGTTTTTACCGTAGCCGTACTTTGGATTCAGCAGTACATTAAAGTATTCTTCGGATATATCTACAATCTCTACGGGCACACCCAACTGCGCCGCGGCCTTTAGGGCTGGGTTCATATACTGGGAACCATCCTCTTTTTTTATTCCCAGCCTTCTCTTTTGCTCAGTTATACAAAAGCCTGTATAAAAGTGCAGGGCATGGACAAAAACACCCTGCTCCTGCACTAACTTTATTGCCAGTGTGCTATCTAATCCACCCGAAAGCAGTGCTAAAGCTTTTATCTGGCTCATAGGGATAGGAACTCAAACTCGGTCTTTTCTTCTTCTTGCTCTTCATAGCAGTCAGGAATCTTTTCTGCCTCTTCAAGCCTACCCTGCTTTATAAGGTAGTCCTTGATTGCTACGTGAAGGGTTTCCAATCCCAAGTTGGTGCAGTGGATCTTTTGAGGTGGGAGTCCACCCAATTCTTCAAAGATGTCCTTGTAAGTTAGGTTGAGGGCATAGTCTATAGTCTTACCTTTGACCATTTCTGTGAGCTGAGAAGAAACCGCTATGGCAGAGCCACAGCCGAAGGTTTTAAACCTCACATCCTCTATAACGTCTGTCTCAGGATTTACCTTTATGGTAAATAGCATGGCGTCTCCGCAGGCAGGGTTTCCACATTGTCCAATGCCGTTGGCGTCCTCCAAAACACCCACATTCCTTGGATTCAGAAAGTGATCTAATACTTTTTCGCTGTATTCGAACATAGCTTACACCTCCTTACTTTGATGGATTTTATTTTAGGGAAAAAGCAGAAGGTAGCAATGATAATTATCAAGGAGTAAGCTCAGAAATCTTAGCCTTCAAAAGTTCCACTGAATCCTCCAAACTTAATCCTAAATACTCCAAAAACTTTTCAATGCTTACCCATCTTTTTAGCACCATACCTTGGGTGATGAGCCTTTCAAAGGGCTCTGGATCCTTCACAAGCCCTAGGTCAAAGAGAAACTTCTGGAAGAACCGGGCATACAGAAGGTGCAAGACCGCATGCTCTATACCACCTATGTAGTAATCCACTGGCATCCAGCTTTCCACCTTCTTGGGGTCAAAGGGCAGTTTATCGTTCTTTGGGTCGCAGTAACGGAGGAAATACCAGGAAGAATCAAAGAAGGTGTCCATGGTATCCGTTTCCCTTCTGGCGGGAGCTCCACACTTGGGACAGGTGGTATTTACCCAATCCTCCACCTTCTCTAAAGGATTTCCATGTCCTGTGATCTCCACCTTTTCTGGCAGTAAAACAGGGAGTTGATCCTCCGGCACTGGCACAGTACCACAGTTTGGACAGTAAATTATGGGAATTGGTGTGCCCCAGTATCTTTGGCGGGATATGTTCCAATCTCTCAGCCTGTATGTGATTTTAAAGTCTGCCAAACCCTTCTCCTTTAGCCACTGGGTTATTTCCCTTTTCGCCCTCTCTGAGTCCATTCCGTCAAAGGGTCCGGAGTTTATGAGAATGCCAGGATCTTTGTAAGCTTTGCCTTCTGGCAATTCTGAGTCTTTAGGTTTGACTACCACCTTTATGGGAAGGTTGTACTTTTGGGCAAACTCATAGTCCCTTTGGTCGTGGGCAGGCACACACATGATAGCTCCAGTGCCATACTCATAGAGCACATAGTTAGCGGTCCATACGGGAATCAGCTCACCGTTGGCAGGGTTTTTCGCATACACTCCAAGAAATACGCCCTCCTTTTCCTCTTGGGTCCCTCTCTCCCTTGAGGACATGTGCTTCATTTTGTTGACAAACTCTTCCACTTCTTTCAGCCTACCTCCCTTCTTGGCAAGGGTCAAAGTTAGTGGATGCTCAGGTGCCAGCACCAAGAAGGTAGCACCAAAAACTGTATCCGGTCTTGTGGTAAAAACCTCTATGGGTAGTTCGTCCACGTAGAACTTTATTACCGCACCTTCAGATCTACCTATCCAGTTTCTTTGCTGGAGGATTACCCTTTCTGGCCACTTTCCTTCTAAGAGCTTTAGGTCTTCCAAGAGTCTCTCTGCATAATCGGTGATCTTTATGTACCAAGAGGGCACGTTTTTCCTTATCACGGGCGTTCCACAACGCCAACACTTGCCCTCTATAACTTGCTCGTTCGCAAGGACAGTCTCATCGTTAGGACACCAATTAACCTCCGCATCCTTTCTATAAACCAAGCCTCTTTCGTAAAGCTTTAAAAAGATCCACTGGTTCCACTTGTAATACTCTGGCTCGCAGGTAGCAATCTCTCTGTCCCAATCATAGGAGAAGCCCAGACTCTTGAGCTGCTCTCTCATGTAATTTATGTTTTCCTTGGTCCATTGGGCAGGATGCACTCCGTGTTTTAGCGCTGCGTTTTCCGCAGGTAGACCAAAGGCGTCCCATCCCATGGGATGCAAAACATTTTTTCCCTTCATCCTCAAAAAGCGCGCCAGAGCATCCCCAATGGTGTAGTTTCTAACATGACCCATATGAATGCGCCCCGACGGATATGGAAACATCTCAAGCACATAGACCTTATTCTCTCCTTCCTCCACCTTAAAAACTCTAAGCTTCTCCCAGTGCCTTTGCCACTTTTGTTCTATATCCCTTGGATTGTAGCTTTTCTCCATAGGCTAAAATTATAAAATAGCGGATTGGCTTAACTATTACCAAAATGAAGCCTTTTGGCTACATCTCGGGCAAAGTAAGGATCTCCCGTTTCCAAAGCAAGTTCCAAAAGGAAGGTCTTGTATTCAAGGCTTTGGCTCAAGTATAGGTTTTCAAGGATCAGCTTTTTCAAAGTTTCATAATCCTTTACCCAAAGGGCGCGCTTCATAACCTCCTTCTCCAAGTATATCCTTTCCTCGGGTGTCAAAGAAAAACTCTCCTTCATATATTCCCTGAAGGAAAGGTAGTTTTCTGTAGTAAGCCCTACTTCTATGAGCCTTTTTATCAGACTGTGCCTTTCCGCTGGTGGAAGTTCCTGGTAGTAGATTTTTGCATAGTTAAAAGCCTTTTGTAGATTCCCCGAAAGCAGTGCAAGGTTAATAGCGTCCTTTACGAAAGCTTTACCTTTCTTTTCTACCAACACATCCGCAAACCTTGAAGCCATGGCATAGTTTTTGAAGGCTATTGAGTAATAGAAGGCCTTTTCAACCCAAAAAAGGTTTCCAGTTCTTTCCGCCAATACAGTGGAAGTTCTGTATGCAATCTCGGGAATATGTATACTCTCCGCTTCCTTGAAAACCTTCTCCAAAGAGTCTGTGTCCATTTTTAGTTTTATGTAAAGACTCAAAAGCTTTTCCATTTCGTTTTTTATCCTCTTCTTTTGTTCTTCGTCTTTGGCAGAGAAATACTCTGCCTTAAGCAGTTGGTATTTTAAAAAGAGGATTTCCGGGTCATTGGGAGATTTTCTCTCAATTTCTGAAACTACTTCTATAGCGTCCCTAATCCTACCTACCCTAATATAGGACTTAACTAGGGCGTCGTATATATCCACCGAAGGGTTCGTCTTTAAAAGGGCTCTGTAGTAAGCAAGAGCTAAGTCTGTGTTTATCTCAACAGACTCAGGAAGATATCTTTCTAACTTGCCTTTTGGAAAAAGCAGGATCGCCACCAGCAGTGCGGTCAAAATTATTTCCACATAATCCCTTATTGAAAAGGCTTTAATCAGTGCATACCGCTTTGATGTCTGCATGTTTTCCTCCTTTGAACTCAACCACCCCAGGATCGTAGGCTTTTCCGTTTATGAACACCTTGCAAGAGGTTTCCAAACTAATCGTTAAAGGCAAGTAAGAGCTTAGCCTCAGCTTATACTCTTTTCCTCTCCTTTCAAAGCTTTCCACATAGCCGTTTGAGTATAAAAGTGCAAACTTTGGCTTTTGGGAGGAGAAAATCAGATAGTAGTCTCCTGAACCATCCAGAAAGAGATAGTTATAGCCATCCTTTCCTTCCCTGTAGCCTACCACTCCCTTGCTCTTCTCTACGTCCGGATAACCCCATTCCTTTGGATACCTCAAGGTCCTCAATCCACCTGCGTTTTTTACCCTAAAACCTTCTTCCCATCTCATCACAGCAGTCTGTCTGAAGTCCAAAACCCACCTGCTATACTCAGACAAAAACATGGGATTTACTTCCTTCGATAGAGTCCATTCGAAAACCCTCTTCAAAGCGTTCAAAGAAGCCAGCTTTTGTCCTGAATAAAAGTGGTAATAAATAGAGATGGGCTTTAGCCTCCTTGGGTTTTCTGTGAGCTCAAAGGTCTGTATAACATTTAAATAGCCCCAGATTGGGCTTGTCCAAAGGTTTGTGTATATGTTTTCGTTCTCCACAGGAGCATATACCTGAAAGTAGGGTCCGTAATTGACACCGGAGGGGCCTATGTTCTTCAGAAAGGGCTCCTGCTGGGTTATGATGGTCAGACCTCCATTAACGTTGAAAATGCCAAGCTGGTAGGTTTGTCTTAGCTGTTCTCTGTTTGGATTGCATTCGCCCGTCCAAAGGAAAACTCTAACTTTTTTTCCAAGGTCCTTTAAAACTTCTCTATTTATCCATTCTACCGAGCCTCTTATTTCACTGTCCCAGTTGAGGTTATAGCCTTTTATTGGGAGGTTGTGGCCGTAAGGGAGCTCCATTTTCCTGTATTTGGGTTGCCAGTCAAAAGGATGGGAAAAACTGTGGCTTGCGGGTTCAACCCACTCGAGTGAAAATATGCTTTTTGCTATATTTATTAACCTCTCTGACTTATCCGGATACAGTCCATCTTTAGATACCTCTCCCACTATTATGGAAACAGTATGCGGAATGGGATACCTCTTTATTATTTCGTCCCTTATTACCTCTCCCAGGGTTTTGGAAGGGTCAAATTCTGCATCTCCAAAGAAGGCATCTCCATCTATATG
>JAEMPM010000115.1:0-6636 GCA_022759285.1 Thermocrinis sp. | reverse complement strand
ACCTTTATTGGTGCCTCAAAGCCCCTGTTTTCCTTCGGTTTTATCAATCTAAAAGGGTTTACAGACCTTTCTCTGTTCCTTTCCGCCCTTATTCCAAAAGCTCTATAGAACTTTTCACCATAGGGCAATGAATTCAAAAAGAATAGCTTTAAACCTTCCTCCTTTGTCTTTATCAGCCAATCAGTTAATTTTTCGTCAATCTTTCCTAAAAAACCAACCATTACACCCGCATAGCCAAGCTCTGGGTAAATTTCGGGCAATCCTTCTTCTATATCAAACATCTCCGGTACAAAACCTAGGTATTCAAACACCATAGATGTGAGCCTGTGAGTGGGTTCATACTGGGCTACCGGATTTTCCTTTGAACTATAGAGGATGGCGATTTTTCTTGGAATCAGGGAACAGAGAGAATATCCTACCCTTGAAAGATTCCTATCCGCCACGTATGGAATAAACCCAAGCTCTGCGATTTTTCTAACAAGCTCTCTTGCTTTCCTTTTGTCCCGTGGGTCTGCGTAATCCACCACTATGACAGGAATGCCATAGGACTTTATCCTGTTTAGCTGGTCCAATAGCCACTTTCTTTCCTCTTCAGAAATTGCCCTGTATCTTTTTCTTGCATCAAGCCCACTAAAAAGGCTCTCTACCAAAACGCCATTTACGTCAGCTTTAACCCTATCTATAAACTCAAAGCCCCTGTTTAAAACTATCAGTTTGTCGGGATATCTTTTTCTTAGCTCCTTTATAAAATCCACAAGGGCGTCTTGAAAGTCTTTCCATTCTTCCTTTTTAGCGGAAAGCTGATACGAATCTAAGGTGTCCAAAAAGAACCCATCAAAACCTCTGTCCACAATCCTTTTTGCCACAACTTCCAAGAGGAACTGTCTATATTCTTTGTTCCTCACATCTGCCACTAGAGACTTCCACATAGGATTTGTTCCGATGGAATACTTCTTAAGGTCTTTGTAATAGTCCCTGTAGGTTTCTATCTCTCCTACGCTCATATAACCTATGAGCTTTGCTCTCTTTTTTTGATAAAAGCTCTTTTCCTTCAAAACCTCTATATAAGGATTGTCCGCATCCAGCACTATCCAATCATAGACATAGAGGATATCATCGGGCAAAGGTTTGTGATGATAGTAAAGTAGCACACATTTTAGTTCCTGTGCCAACAAACTACTCACGAAAAACAAAAGTCCTATAATGAACATCACTCAAAAACCTCCTTAAGTATTCCATACCCAATATCATGGAAAACACTAAAGCAAACATATAACCATAACCGTAAAAGTACGCTCCGAGAAATTGAGTTATAAATGTAAAGACAAAGTTTAGTAAGGCAAACGTAAAAGTCATTTTAACCAGCTCCCTTCTTAGGTCAAAGTAGGAAAGAAGGGCATAAATAACTGTGTATCCCGTCAGGAATACATTGGCAAAGAGAAATATCCCAAACAGTGGAATGTAGGCGGTGGGCAGTCTGAGAAATATAAATATATACTCGTGAATAAAGATAAGCAGTATGGCGGTAAGGGCTTGAAATCTCAGAGTTTCAAAAAAGGCTGAGCGGGCACTTTCTATCATCTTGTTTGCGAGCCTGTAAAGGTCATCCAACCTCCCCCAAGTTCTTACCGCCTTGTAGTACATGTCGTAGTTATCAAAAAACTCTAGCTCAATCTTCAGAAAAGCTACCGCAAAACCAAACACTATTGAAATAAGAGCCAGTGTAAAGGGGACATCGTAAATGACAGACGCATTCATGTTCCCCAGCACAGGACTTCCCGTTACTGGGCTGTACCAAAACACATACTTGTCTATCCAAAAACCCAAGTTGGCAAAAAAACCAGCCAGCATCAAGCTTTTGTAAAGCCTATCCTTTCTCAAAAAATCAAACTCCAAAAGTTTTTGGGACCTATAGTCCCGTGCAATCCTAAGAAGTATTAAGAATAGCAGTAAAGCTTGGCTAAAGTAAAAGCTAAGCATAAGCCAGATTAATCCAAGGTTTGATAGAAAAATTACTCCAAGTCCTGCCATCGAATACGAGATAACAAAAGATGCAAATATGTATTTGTAGCTCTTCAATCCGGTGAGTAAAGCATTCACCACCCAAATAACGGAAAGAGTACCAACGGTAAAACTGAATATCACATGGTAATAGTACGGATATCCCTTAAAGAAGAAAAAAGACAGCAGAAGGGCTATAAAGAAGCTATAGCTTGCTGTCAGTATTGCCACCCCGTGGGTATTTGGGAGAACTCTTTCAAACTCCTTTTCAAAGATCCTGTCGGATATGTACCTTGTAAAGGAAAGCTGAAAAAAGCCTGAAAGAATTAGGCTCAAGGAAACACAGTATGTAATGTATGCCTGGTATTTGATTAAAGTTTCGCTTGCTCTCCAAAGCTTTTCCGCTATGTAAGCGGATATAAAAATGCTGAGTATAGCGAAGAGCCAATTGCCTGTTCCCAGAACTGCAGAGTAGCCCACCGCCAAAAGGACCCTTCCCAGTTTTCCCTCTCTGTAAAGCCTTCTTAACTCTAAAGAAATACCCGCCATGGCTATTTTCCTAAATAATTTTTATACACGTTTCTGTAGTTCTCTATAAATTTGTCAAAGCGGTAAAACCTTTGTACTCTCTCAAGCCCAGCCTTTTGGCAGTTCTTCCAAATTTCTTCGTTAGTCAAAAGTTCGTAGTATGCCTTTGCAAGCCCTATTGCATCACCCACAGGAACTACCTCTCCCGCCTTACCTATTTCTACATCTTCCTGATTTAGCCCTCCATAAATAAGTTGCCTACAAGAACCCACGTCGGTGGTAACACAAGGCACACCACTCGCCATAGCTTCCAAAACCGTCATGGGCATGCCCTCGCTTATGGAAGTCAGCGTAAATACCCCCGTTTTGGGCAGAATATCATCTATTCTTTGAAAGCCTAGGAATTTTACACTGTTTTCAACTCCAAGTATTTTTGCAAGCTCTTTGCACTCTTGGGCATATTCGGGCTCCTCGTCCTCGGGACCTACCACCCAACCCTCCGCTTCAGGTAGCTGCTGGCATAGCAAACTCATAGCCTTTATAAAGGTTTTTATATCCTTTATGGCCACAACCCTTCCTATCAGAGAAACCACCTTCGGAACTTCCTTTGGTCTTTTTTCTAAAAGCTTTGAAAGTCTATCCACATCCACGCCATTTGGTATAACCCTTGTCTTTTCAGGTGGACATCCCCAGCTTATCTGCTGTTTTCTTGCATTTTCAAATAGTGAAAAAACTTCTACAGCAGTGTAATAAGAAATTTTCCCAAGATTTACGAACATCTTTATCCAAAGCTTTCTGATGGTGTCTATGTCGTATTTCCTAGATAAGTATGTGTATTGAATTCCTATCCACTTTGCGTTTAGAATATCTATCTTTCTTTCTTTTGTATAGATCCCATGTTCTGTGAGGATAAAAGGTATTTTGTATTCTCTGCTCATCAAACTACCTAAAAAGCCCGCGTAACCTGTTGATGGACTATGAATTAAGCCTATTTCTTTTTTTTCCAGCGTCATTCCAAGTCTTGCCACTACAAAGAGAGGTGCAAAGAGATTTCTCATAGTCCAAAAGTAATCCACAAAGGGTACATCAATTTCCAACTCTTCGTATAGCTCCTCCATGAGTTCCCAAGAGTTTTTGCTATACAAAAAGTCCTCGTAAGAAACTTCATTAAAGTAAGAAAAGCAAACAACCTCTTGCCAATGCTCTTCAAAGGCTTTGTCATCGAGAAATATCCTTAGAAGTTTTACCCTTTCGCTTTCCCTTTTGGCTTTTTTTCTTTGAACATTTTCCTCCTCCGAAAACAAATACACAGCCTCAAGATAGACCAGGTTATTTGGAAGCTCGTAGCCAACACCCTTGTAATCTTCTGGCCTTGAACCAAGAAAGAGCACTCCAAAGTTTAAATCCCTCATACCGGTGATTATCTGATGAATCCAAGTGGATACTCCACCCTTTATAAAGGGATAAGTTCCCTCCGCTATAAAAAGTACATCTATATGGGTTTGTTTATCTACAAGCTTTATACCCATACAGAGATCAGGGCCATTCTTTTGGGATTAACTGAACAGGTTCCTCTGTATTTTTCTGAAACCTGTTTTAACTCTTTAAAATCACGGAGCTTGTAAAGAGTTTCCAACAGGTAAGGTAATATCTTGACGGGTTCCATACCCAAATCCAAAGCCTTCTTAAAATGTTCATACGCTTTTTGATAATCTCCTGAGATCAGCTCCACTCTTCCCATTAACATATAAAGACTAGGATCCTCTTTGATTTCTAAAGCTTTTATGACGTACTCTTTAGCATTATCCAAGTACTTCTTTGCTATCTGTTCTTCCATAAAGCCTAAGTAATAAACATTCCAATTTAAGAATGCCAATGCCCTGCACACAAAAAATTTAACATCTTTCCCTAGATCTTGGCTTTTCAGAATTCTCTCTAATTCGTATATTAGCTCCTGAAGGTATTTTTCAGCGTTTTTTAGATAACTGTTGGCAAGCAGTCTTAGTTCGTCGTTATCAGAAAAGAGAAGTCCCTTAAAAAATCTTACCGTCAGAGGATGATAGAACTTGGTGAAATACACCACTCTTTCTAGGTCTTTTACTTTTGCAAACCTTAAGCTACCTTCTCCGAGCCTTCTTTCTTCCGCAAGAATCCTAACACTAAAGACTAGCTCGTAATTGACTTCTTTTACAGGAGCTGGCGCTTTTGAAATTTTTTTATAGATCAAAACACTTAGCACACCAAACAAAACTGCAAAGGGTCCGAGGAAGAAAAATATGGAAAAGCTAAGGATTAAAACATGTCTGTATGGGTATTTATAAAAGGTTTTTAAAATCCACGCTACCATTGTAGCAAGCAAGATGGACGCAGTAAAGTGAAAAAACAGATAGATTATGAATCCGAATACAGTTGGATATTGAATCAGTGTGTACAATCCTGTTGTTTCTAAAAATATCACAAGTAATGATTTTACATAATCATTAAACATTGCAGAACTCTCCAATGGGTTTTATCTCTTTTACCTTCAGAAAGTTCATGTTTTTACCTATCCTCTCTATGAACCTTTTAACTCCCTCCTTTGGTGTTATGGGTAAAAGGACAAAAACTTTGTTTTCATTTATGCAAACTCTATCTAAACCTTTAACCATGCTTCTCAGCTTAATTACCTCCTCCCTTCTTTCAGGGGGATATTCAAAAACAACCACAAAGGAGTCTATTCCAAGACGTTCTTTTAGTGATCGCATCCTGTAGGCTTGCAGTTCAAACTCTCTATCACAAAACTTTGTGCACGAAGAACCTGAAGCTTCAAAGGCTATACTGTCTCCGTAATATTCCAAAAGAATTGTTATGTAGGATAACACTTCCTCATTTATGTTTAAAAAATCCATATCCTTTATTGCAAGTAAAAACTTCCCCACATAAGATTCTGCCACCACAAGGGCTATAAAGTTAAGTTCTTCACTAATAGCCTTTCTCAGTATGTCTTTAGGTGGAATATAAAAGGATGTGTTAAGCTCTAATGCTTCTTGAATGAGAGGATCTTCTTCGTCTATCTTTACACCGCTGCCCAACTTTTCCAAGGAAATTAGCTCTCCATCCTCGTACTTGTAAAGTTCCGCGGATATAACACCAAAGAAGTCTGATATCAACTCCATGAAAGCCTTTGAGGAGGGAACTTTAAACCTTTCCAAAATATTCCTTACACTATAGTGAGAAAGCACAAATTGTCTTTCCAGCAGATCGTATTCAAACTTTAAGCAGAAGAGCTGTCTCCGATAAAGCTCTGTCATTTGCTCTGCATAAATTTTGTCCGCGAGTGCAAGCTTTATTTTTTTATCCCATATGTATCTAAATTCAGAAGACAAAAGGGCAAAAAGAAGGTTCTGCAATAGATTGTTTAAAGGAAACGGTTGGTAAAAGAAAAAATATCCCACAGAAAGCAAAAATATTAGCACAATAGCTCCAGAGTGTCCATAGTAAAGGGAAAGGGCAACCACTAAAAGGTTTATTAGATCATATCTACTTTTTATAAAGAGTGGGTCTTCTCGATTGAAATACCAACCCAAAGCTAACAAAAGGGTGGTTAATAGGAAAATTTCTGCGAATATAACTTTTTCAATCGTTATTCTTTCATCAAGCTTAAAAGTACGCATCAGAAAGCTTGGTTTAAAAGCTTCTGAGCTAGTGTTCCTAATGACTCATGCACCCAACCACTACCAGATACTGTAACGTTTTTAACAACTTTGTTTTCTTTTACATCATAGACAAAGATGGTTATGCTTACCGCTGGTTCACCGTCCAAGCCTGTTTTGTATCTAAATTCGTTGACGGAACCATACACTATGTATTTTGCCCCGTTTTTTACTGCACTTTCCTTTAGCTTTTCAATCTCTTCTCCTGTGGGTTCACTTTCCTTTATGGACCAAACCTTTGGGATCAGGTTGTAACCTTTGCTTGCGAGCACTCCCTCTAAAATGGATGCTACTCTGTAACCTGCGTAGGGTGTCTCTGTGTAGTTTTCAAAGGGTAGCACCGCATAAGGCTCTCCATTTATAGGGAGAGTAGGTGTTTGGTTTACAACCCTCGCACAGCCTACGATCAGGAAGA